>JAWLAB010000003.1:0-300000 GCA_041395665.1 Pseudomonadales bacterium | reverse complement strand
CCATTTTGTAAGCGGCTGTCCCTGGTTCTGGTAGCCAGTTGTAACGGCGCACCCATTGATCGTCGAGTACATGAAAATGGCGCGGCACGGGGTTGATATTTACTTGTTCGAGTAATTCGTCATCCGGTTTAGCAACACCAGAAACCACGGCAATGGTGTGATCATCAAACTTAATAATGTCAGTGATTTGCGTGGTGAAATATTCGTTTTGAAACGGTGCGACAATGAATTTGGAACGCATGAACTCTAACAAATACACGAAATCGTCCGCTGTTACGGGTTTGTCATCTGACCAGCGCGCATCGGGATCCAACTTGAAATACACCGTTTTGTGGTCGCTGCCAAACGCCCAATGCGTGGCCAGTGCGGGAATGGTGTTGTGAGTGTTGGGGTGGCGATCCACCAAGTTCATGTTCAGCGCACGCGTATAACCGGCAAAACTGCCGTTGGAATCAGGCCCGACAACCCGCAGCGTCAGTGGAAAGCTCAACATGAATTCACGCAGCGTGCCGCCGCGTTGTGCAGCGGGGTCTGCAAATTCTGGATCGCTATCATTGGTATGCCAAACAAGATTTGTTGGCAGTGGTGTTTTAGAAATAGGATAGGGCGTTAATGTTTGTGCAATATCTTGTTTAACAACAGGCGCGAGTGTTTCTGTTTTTTTCTCGCAACCAATGAGTAGAGAAAAAACACAACACAGCACGATGAAAAAATAGCGCAGCATCATTCGTACACCGTGCGTTGTTTCGGGTCGAAGGCTTCACGCAGTGCTTCGCCTATCCAAGTGACCATCACTAATACGCTGACCATCGCAATAGTGACAGAGCCGACGATCCACTCGTTATCCAAACGCGACATGCCCTCGCGCAATAAATCACCCCAGCTGGGTGTCGGTGGCGGCAAACCAAAACCGAGATAATCCAGTGCCGTAAGTGCGGTGATGCCGCCTGTGATGGAAAAAGGCGCAAAAGTAATCAACAGTGAACGCGTATTGGGTAACAAATGTTGCGTGATGATGCGCCAATCCGACGCGCCAATCGCACGAGCCGCCAACACATAATTGCGCGCTTTTTCTTTGTAGCTGACGGTGCGCATATACCAAGTGATAGCGGTCCAATCAAAAAAAGCCATGATCAATAGCAGCATCCAAAAACCAGGCAGGGTGAGCGATGCAATAATCATGATGATGTACAGCGTCGGTACGGATGACCAAATTTCAATGATGCGTTGCATGATTAAATCAAACTTGCCGCCGTAAAAACCCATCGCAATGCCGATGATGGTGCCGATGGTGTAATTGCACAGCAGTAACAAAATACTAAAGGCAATGGAGAGACGAAAACCGTATAACAAACGTGCGGCGATATCGCGACCTGCGCCGTCGGTGCCGAGAAAATGTTTATCAGTGAAAGAAGGCGCAAGCGGTGGATACAAGCCTTCAACGGCGTGTGATTCCAACGGATTCCACGGAATTGGTGGCATCAATACCCAGTTATTGGTTTCTTTGTTTTGCGCAAATTGTTGTTGCAGGGCGCGGTAATCCGTTTCATGTGGATAGCCGAGATTAAAAGTGTTGCCAGAAAGAAACGCACCGTAAGTAGGAAAAAAATACTGATCGTTGTAGTGAACAATTAACGCGCGATTATTGGCGAGCAATTCTGCGCCGCAGCTCAAAACTATCATGGCGGCTAATAACAAAGCTGACCAATAGCCGCGTTTGAGTGAGCGAAAACGGCGCCACTGCTTTTGTGTTTGCGGGTGCAGCTTGAGCCAGCTCATTCAAACCTCACACGAGGATCAATCGCCGCCACACACAAATCCGACAAAATATTGCCGATCAAAAAAAGCAGTGAAGAAATCACAAGTAAACCCATGACGACAGGGTAATCGCGTTCCACTAGAGATTCGTAGCCGAGCAAACCCATGCCATCAATATTGAAAATAGTCTCTACCAAAAAAGAGCCAGAGAGAATGATGGAAATACCGTGACCAAACGAAGTGGCGAGTGGGATCAAACTATTACGCAATGCATGACGAAAAACGGCTTGGTGAAACGATAAGCCCTTGGCAACAGCGGTGCGCACATAATCACTCGCTAAGTTTTCCAGCAGACTGTTTTTCATCAACATAGTCATCACCGCAAAACTGCCGACCAAGTAAGTGGCAAGCGGCAATACTGCGTGCATAAAAATATCGTGCACTTGTTCTGTCCACGAGAGATCAGCGATGTCATCACTCGCAAAGCCACCTAGGGGAAAAATTTCCCAATGCGAGGCAAACAGCGTGATCAAAATAATACCGAGCACATAATTGGGAATTGCAAAGCCGAAGAAAACCAGTGCTGCGCTGATGTGATCAAAAGCAGAATTGTGGCGCAAGGCTTTGGCGATGCCGAGCGGAATACACGGCGTAGGTAATCAATAATGAAAGACCGCCGTAAAATAATGACAGCGGCATGCGCGAAATAATCGTGTCCCACACCGGTTCACCGTAACGCGTGGAGTAACCGAGATCCAAATGTACTACGCGCCACAGCCATTGCGCGTAGCTGACTAAAACAGGTTTGTCGAAACCGTAATACGCTTTTAATTCCGCTAATTGTTCTTCAGAGAGTGTGCCGCTGCTGCTGGCGCGGTCGTGAACAGCGTGTGCGCCACTGTCGCCGCCTGCGATTTGCGCGGCTGTCATCATTTTTTCGATAGGGCCGCCTGGTACAAAGCGCGTCAGCGTAAAAACAATCAGCGTGATGCCAAACAGGGTTGGAATCGTGAGCAATAAACGGCGCAGTAAATAGGCAATCATTGGCGCAACTGCCGCGCGCGCGTGGGTTTGAGATGCTCGTGACTGGCGCGAAACGGGTTGATGTCGAGTCCACCGCGCCGTGTAAAACGACCTTCCACGCTCAACAATTCCAGCGCGCAGTGCGTCCAGAGATCACAAAAAATGCGTTCGATACACTGTTCGTGAAAACCTTGGTGCAGACGAAAAGAGCAAAGGTATTGCAGCAAACTTTTTTCGCAGATGTTGGTGCCGCGATAGTGTATACGCACACTCGCCCAATCGGGTTGCCCAGTGACAGGACAATTGCTGCGCAATAAATGACTGATGACTGTTTGTTCTGTTTTATTTCCGTTGTCGCAAGACAATAATGCTGGCGTGATTTCATAGTGCGTGATGGAGGTTTCTGCATCGTCGAGACAGTGATCGAGCCAAGGGCGAATACTTAATTCTTCATCCATACCGGCAGAAAGGCATTGCACGCGCACCGTGCCGCCCACGATTGCACTCACATCTTTCTCAATTTTTTCGATCAATTCGCCGTGATTTTTTAGCGCAGTTTGATTAAAGCTGTTGAGATACAGCTTGAGTGATTTGGATTCGACGATGTTGGGCGTCTGTGCGCTGTAATCCAACAACAAACAGCCCACTTGGGGTTTGCCTTGGGTGTTGAGCCAAGACACTTCGTAGCCCGTCCAGCAATCTTCGCCGACAAAAGGCAGCGTTTTATCACTCGGCCAAAAGTCCCGTGCAGCGGAACGCGGTACGGCAACCAGTAGCGCAGGGTCGTATTGATCGCTGTACGCCGTTTGCTTGCCGAGATGTAATTGGCTGTAATCCACTGCAATGGTGCTTTAGATCCGCAAGCATTTTCATGTATTTAATAAGCGCAATGCGAAGAAGCCTGCTACACAGGAAAATACAAAAATCATACCCAATGAAAATGCAATGTTGACATCGGTAATACCCAGCATGCCGTAACGGAAGGCGTTTACCATGTAGATAATTGGGTTCATCAGCGACAGTGCTTTCCAAAACGGTGGCAGTAAATCGACGGAATAAAATACGCCACCAAGATAGGTGAGTGGTGTTAAAACAAAAGTGGGAATGATGGAAACATCATCAAAGTTTCTGGCATAGATGGCATTGATTAAACCTGCCAGTGAAAAAAGAATTGATGTCAGCAATACGGCACTAATCATGATGAACCAGTGTTGTACATGTAGTTGAGTGAAAAATAAGGACAATAAGGTAACAACAATCCCAACACAGATACCGCGCGCAACACCGCCTGCTACATAGCCTGCGAGTATTGCCCAATTTGGTACGGGAGCAATGAGTAGCTCCTCGATACTGCGCTGAAATTTAACACTAAAAAAAGAGGACACTACATTGCTGTAAGCATTGGTCAATACCGACATCATCACCAAGCCTGGAACAACAAACTGGATGTAGCTAAAGCCTTGCATTTCACCAATGCGCCCGCCAATCAATGTGCCAAAAATAACGAAATACAAACCCGTAGTAATAGCGGGTGGAAGCAATGTTTGCATCCAAATGCGCATAAAGCGACGCACTTCTTTGGTGAGGATGGTGTAAAAGGCAATCCAAGTTTCGCGCGAATTCATGCGGCATTCTCGTTCAATAATTTAACAAACAGCTCTTCCAGTCGATTGGCTTTGTTGCGCATACTGGTGATATGGATATTGTGTTCTGACAAACGCGCAAAAAGATTGTTGAGATCAGTGCCGCGTTTCACTTCAATTTCCAGCGCGTGCGGGTCTGTCTGTTTGATATGAAATTCTGGAATGCTGGGCAGAAAGTGCAGCGCATCTTTCAAATCCAACACAAAAGTTTCTTGATCCAATGTTTGAATCAAAGATTTCATGGAAGTGTTTTCAATGATATTGCCTTTGTTAATGATGGCGATATTGCGACAGAGATTTTCTGCTTCTTCTAAATAGTGCGTGGTGAGAATAATCGTAGTGCCGTTGGTGTTGATTTCGCGCAGGAACTCCCACATCGAGCGGCGCAGTTCAATATCTACACCTGCGGTGGGCTCATCAAGGATCAATAATTTCGGTTCGTGAATCAGCGCGCGTGCAATCATCAAGCGGCGCTTCATGCCGCCGGACAACATACGAGCGATGGCATCGCGCTTATCCCACAGGTCTAGTTTTTTCATGTAAAAATCAGCGCGCTCTCGTGCCAATTTAGTGGGCATGCCGTAGTAGCCGCCTTGTGTGCGAATGATGTCGCCAACTTTCTCAAACTGACTGAAATTAAATTCCTGCGACACCACGCCCAAACATTTGCGCGCCTGCGAAAAATGCGTATCGATGTTGTAATCAAACACCTGCACCGTGCCGGCTGTTTTGCGTACCAGTGAACACAGAATGCCGATCATGGTGGACTTGCCCGCGCCATTGGGGCCAAGCAGGGCGAAGAAATCGCCTTCTTGCACATCAAGGCTGACGCCTTTTAAGGCGGAGAAGCCGTTTTCGTAGGTTTTTTGCAGATTTTGGATGGAAACGGCACTGACCATTAGGAATCCGAGTGGGGGAGAGAAAGGGATACCTAATTATGCCAGACGCTTTTATGGTGTGGCAGCTTGCATTTGCAAGGTATTGCCCATATTTCATTGATACGCCATTGAAGCCAGCCCGCGCTTGCATGACTATTCGTGCTAATAATTTTAGGTAGATAAACTGCGTGCCACAGTTAATGAGTAAGACGAAAGTTTCTTTGTTGCTGCTAGCTGGCGGCCGCGGTGAGCGCATGGGCGGCAAAGACAAAGGGCTTTTGACGCTGCGTAGCAGCACTTTTATTGAGCGATTATTAAAAAGATTTTTGCCGCATTTTAATGAAACATTGATTTCTGCCAATCGCAATCTCGACGAATACCAACGCATTGCTGCGCTGTGGCGCGCAAGAGTGTTGGAAGATGAGAGCGATGATTTTGTAGGCCCACTCGCCGGTATTTTGCAAGGCTTAAAAGCCTCTTGCAGTGATTGGTTGTTGGTGTTGCCCTGTGATGCGCAAGCACTGCCCGATAATTTATTGGCGCGTTTTCATCAATGCAGCGAGCAAGCAGGCGTGCGTGCTGTATTTGCTTCGGCTTGCGGTTCTGATCAACCCGTGGTGTGTTTATTACAGCGTAATTTACTGCCGCAACTGGAAGCAGCTTTTGATGCCGGTGAACGCTCGGTGATACGCTGGTTGCAGAGTGTGAATGCCGCGCGCTGTGAATTTGGTGATGAACTTCCCGCTGCCGGTTGGAGCGTGAACGAGCCTGCGGATTTAGAGGCAGTCGCGCAACTGGTTTAACATTCAACCTTTGTTTTGATGCGCAGTACAGAGGTCAATATGCACGGTTGTGGCAGTGGAAAAAAAACGATCGCGTTGCAAGCTGCGCTCGATATTTACACCCAGCTTGCGCTGCTACCTAAAACTTCAAAATCTTTGCTGGATGCAGCGGGTGAAGTGTTGGCAGAACCTGCCTACGCCACTTGCGATCTCCCCGCGTTCACGCAGAGTGCGATGGATGGCTACGCCTTTCGCCATGCCGATACTTTGGGCGTGTTGACGCTAGTGGGCGAAGTGCCTGCCGGAGAAGTGTTTCCGCGCGCACTTGCAGCGGGTGAAGCTGTGCGTATCTTCACGGGGGCAGCGCTGCCAGAGGGCGCAGACACCGTGGCGCGACAAGAAATCGTGCATTTGGACGGACAAGTATTGCAGTTTGATGAGCCCACGCTCTTGGGCGTGGATGTACGCCATCGCGCTGAAGAAGTGTGCAGCGGGCAAGCGCTGTTGAGTGCGGGCTCACTCTCACCCCAGGACGCGTTGCTGCGCTGGCGATGGCAGGCGTCAATCAAGTGGTAGTGCACGCCAAGCCGCGCGTCGCTGTCATCATCACCGGTAATGAAGTCGCGCGACACGGTGAGCCGCTCAAGCCCGGCTTTATTCACGATGCCAACGGCCCCTTGGTCGCCAGTTGGTTGCAAGCGCAGGGCATCGCCTGCACACCGGTTTGGGTGAGCGATGATTTGGCTGCGTTGACAGATGCCATCGCGCAAGCTGCCAGCACTGCTGATCTCGTAATCACCACAGGTGGCGCTTCGGTCGGCAGTTACGATTATTTGCCGCAAGCGGCAGAAGCCGTGGGATTTCACTGCCAGTTTCACGGTGTAGCGCAGCGCCCGGGCAAGCCGGTGTGGTTCGGGCAGAAAGACAACTGTGTATTGCTCGCACTGCCTGGCAATCCCGCGGCTGTACTGATCGGGCTTTATGTGCACGCTGCGGCGATTTTGTCGCGCTTGCAGGGTGAGGCAAGCGCGCCGCTGTGGCAAAGGGCGCTTGGCAAAGCCGATGGAAGCGCATCCCTCGCTGGTGTTTTTGCGCCGTATGCGTCAGTACCAAGATGAGGAGGGCACGGTTTGGCTCGCGCCGCTGCCCAATCAAGCCTCGCATCAATTGAGCAATTTGGCAGAAGCCAATGCTTTGCTGTGGCTGCCCGCTGGTGTGGGCACAGTGGAAAGTGGGAAAATACTGTCATTCCTCGCGCTGGGTTGAATTCAATGGCAGTACCCGTTTCTAAATTGCAGGATCAATACGGTCGCATCAAACGCAAGTTGCGTTTGTCGTTGACGGATCGCTGCAATTTTCGCTGCCGCTATTGCATGCCCACCGAGCCAGTGTGGTTGCCGCGCAAAGAGCTATTGCACAGCGATGAATTGTTTCGGCTCGCGCGATTGTTTGTCGAGCAGGGCATCACACAATTTCGTTTAACCGGCGGTGAGCCGCTGTTGCGTCCTGATTTAGAAAAAGTGGTCGCGCAATTGAGCGAACTGCGCGCACTCGGTTTAGAACGCATTTCGATGACCACCAATGCCGCGCTGTTAGCCGATCGCGCACAAGCTTTAGTGGATGCCGGCATTGATGACATGAACATCAGTTTGGATGCACTCGATGCCGATGTGTTTACACGCTTAACTGGCGCAGAAATTGAACCCGTGTTCGCGGGCATTGAAGCGGCGCGCGCCACGGGCGTGCCAGTAAAAATAAACACGGTGGTGATGCGCGGTTATAACGATCATCAACTGTTGCCTTTATTGGAATGGGCAATGGCAAAACAATTGCCGCTGCGTTTGATTGAATACATGCCTTTGGATGAGCCGGGGCGTTGGCAGCGCGAAACCGTGTTGGATGAAGAAGAAGTATTGGCGATTTTGCGCAGCCGTTATCGCGTAGAAAAATTGCCACGCAGCAGTGATCCCGCCAGCCCATATTTAGTAGATGAGCATTATTCTTTAGGCATCATCAGCACCATTTCGCATCCGTTTTGCAGCAGTTGTGATCGCCTGCGTTTAACCGCAAAAGGCGAACTCTACACCTGTCTGTTTGCAGAAAACGGCACTGCGCTTGGCGAAAAAATGCGCGCAGGTTTTGATGATGAAAAAATGCAAGAAGTGATTGCGCAAGCGGTGTGGCACAAACAGCGCGGCTATGTTGAAACACAGGGCGCGGTTGAACGCCCCATTAAAATGTATGCAATGGGTGGTTGATTCGTGAACACAGAAAAAGCAAACACAAACACGGTGCTGTTTGAATTGTGGGCAGGTATTGAGCGGCTCGCAGGTTGTAAACATTTGCAAGTGGAAATGCTCAATACGCAAGCTACCATCGGCGATGCACTGCAAGTGTTGCAGCAAAAACATCCAACATTGCACGATGCGATTGAACGCTGTGCGTGTGCGGTGGGTGACACCATTGTGCGCCGCAATGCGCCGCTGCCGAGTAATCAGGCCATCGTTTTATTGCCGCCGGTTTCAGGAGGCTGAACCATGACAGATGCTATGCAACGCATGGGCACAGCGCCATTAGATCCGAATGCTTTATTGGCGTTAGGACAATTTCCCGATTGCGGCGGCCTCGCTTTATTTGCGGGCGCAGTGCGCAATCATCACGAAGGCAAATCGGTTGATCGTTTGATTTACAGCGCGTACTTGCCCGTGTGTGAAAAATTGTTGGCGGATATCGAAGCGCAAGCGAAAGCGCGTTACGGCGTGACTTATGTGGCTTTGCGTCATCGCGTGGGTGAATTGGCGATTGGCGAATTGGCGATTGTGTGTGTGGTGCAAGCGCCTCATCGCGCAGAAGCATTTGCTGCGTGTCGTTGGGCGGTGGATCAAGTGAAGCACGGTGCGCCGATTTGGAAAGAAGAGTTTTATACCGATGGCAGCAGTCAATTTGTCGAAGGTTGTTGTTTGCATAGCGATGCAGATGATGAGCATGATCACGCACACGAACATCATCATCACAAAAAACATCACCATAAAAAAAATCACAACAAGGAATGCGTATGAAAGACATCACGCTCAAACCCGATAGCCTGCGCTCCGCAACCGCTATCACCACACTCAAAGCGCCGCCAGCTTGCATTGAATTGTTGCGCACCGGTGAAACCGAAAAAGGTGACGCATTAAAAACTGCGCGCGTAGCGGGCATCTTGGCGGCGAAACGCTGCGATGAATTAATTCCACTGTGCCATCCGCTGCCGATTTATCGTGCAGATATTGCATTCACTTTGGAAGAAACGGCAGTGCAAGTGCAATCCACGGTGGAAACCATCGCTGCCACCGGTGTTGAAATGGAAGCACTGCTCGCAGCCAATATTGCCGCACTCACGCTGTACGACATGCTCAAGCCGCACACCGATCAAGAAAATTTAGTGTTAACAGAATGTAAATTGCTGAAAAAAACTGGCGGTAAGTCGCATTTCAAACGCAAGTTGCGCCGCAGCAGTTCAGCAGCGGTGATAGTGTTGTCGGACACCGTCGCGCAAGGCAAAAAAGAAGACACCGCCGGTCGCAGTATTTGCAATGAATTAGCAACGGCGGGATTTGATCCTATCGAATATAAAATCCTGCCGGATGAAAGCGCGGAGTTGGATGCGCTGCTCAAACAACTCATCGCCGCGAAAACCAATTTGATCGTCACCGTCGGCGGCACAGGTTTAGGCCCGCGCGACAGAACCGTCGAAGTGGTCACGCCGCTGCTTACACAAGAAATCCCAGGCATCATGGAAGCCTCGCGCGTGTTCGGTCAGCGCCGCACGCCGTACGCCATGTTGTCGCGCGGCGTGGCGGGCTTCGCCGATCAGAGCCTAATGATTACTCTCCCTGGCAGTAGACGCGGTGCGGAGGAATCACTGGCGGCGATTTTGTCCGGCATCGTGCATTTGCTGGATGTGTTTACCGGCAAACCGCATGAGGGTGGGTATACCTGAGTGAGGCAGGGGAGCTTTCTGAGGCTATCTCGTTGCGGCATGATATTGCACGAGAAGTCTTAGATGAGGGGTTAGAGATATTTGAAAGAAGGAAATATTGGAGCGGAAAAGGAGACTCGAACTCCCGACCCCGACCTTGGCAAGGTCGTGCTCTACCAACTGAGCTATTTCCGCTCGGAGCTGATGCCGAGACTGGCATCAGTGAAGAAAAGTGGCGTCCCCTAGGGGAGTCGAACCCCTGTCGCCGCCGTGAAAGGGCGGTGTCCTAGGCCTCTAGACGAAGGGGACGCAGAAGCCTTCGTTTGAAGTGCGCGCATTCTATGGAGCAAATGAATTATCGTCAAGATTTTTTATGCTTAAAAACAACAAAACCAGCATTAAGCTGGCCTTGTTGTAAAAGCAGTTGAACAGAACAAATGTTTATCACGCAAGATTCTTGCTAATAAACTCATCTGTGTATTTTTTGCGGCGCGCAGACACTTGTTCGGCGGATTCCACCACCACCACTTCATCCGGTTTGATTTTGAACAAGGGCTGACCTTTCTTGATAATGGCGCCATCGGTATCCACCAACACTTCGGTCACGGTGCCAGCAAAAGTCGCGTGTACTTTGTTGAACATTTTCATGACTTCAACGATGTACAACACATCCCCTTTGTTGAAATGCGTGCCGACTTCCAAATATTTTGGTGTGCTTGGTGCTTCACGCGGATAGAACATACCGCCAGACGCAGCAAGAATTTCATCTGATTTTGCCGCCGGTGGTGGCACCAATACTTTCGCCATTTTTTCTTGCAATTCTTTGTCGTTCAAACGATCGGGAATGTTGATCGACAAATCATTGTTCACAGACAGCGAAAAGAAATTCGCTTTGTCGGCGATGTAAGGCAGCAAGTTTAGAATTTCACAACCGGCTTGATAGCCCGCGTGCGCCGCTTGCACCGCAGGCCAATCTTTTTTCGTGATGCCTTTCGGTGCTTCTTTGCCAGCGAGCGCACTCTGCAAATCATTCCAAGAAAGATTGCCGAGTTTGCTGTCCAGTGTTGCGTAAAAATGCACCGCGTCTTGCAACACTTCGTTGTCGTGATCCCAAATCACATAAGCAGCCGGCGCTTTTTCTTGCGCTTCCATGTTCAAGTAGTGATAGATATCCGCCAATAATTTGACTGGATTTTCCAACCAAGTGACTTGTCCTTTGCTCACTTTGAAGTGCGCTTGATTCAAACTCAACCAGCCAGATAACACATGTGCGTTATCAAGCAGCGGTGTGAAAATGCGATCAAACAAAGTGATTTTGCGATCAATCACCGCTGCCATAGCTTTTTCTGCATCTGTGCCGGCGTTGGCTAATGCTGTTTTGCGCACCGCTTTCCACGCATAAGCCAAATCAATTTGATTGGCTTGCTCTTTTAATGCGCCCACCAAAGTTAAGTAAGGCACGATGAAGCGTGTAGTGGGGCGGGCGTTGATGTTGTTGCCCACAAACCAATTCACCAAACCGTAATGGAAATCCAAATTGGTGGCGAGATCTTTGCCGCGCAACACGGTGCGACGAATCACTTCGCTCATCAAAGTATAAGTGCCCATGCGATCGGTGCCGGTGGTGAGCAATAGCGCGATGTTGGAATCGTACGCGCCCGCCAGTGTGTATTTCATAAACACATCGGTGTCGGGGTTGTGCATGGAGATGCCTTGGTCGTCGCGGATTTCGCCGTCGATAGGGTCAGACCATTTGGTGATTACGCCGCCCGCGTGCGGTTGCAGTGCATCATTAGTGGCGTTCAAACGCGCTTCTACTGATGACATTTCGCGCACACTGCGCGACGGTTTGGGCAGGCGTTTGCCGTGACGCGCCAGCAACACCATCACATTCACTAAGGAAGTTACGGTGAAATTGTCAGCAGCATTTTCTGGATTGCTAAAAGTCAACGCGTAGCACAATTCAGTAACACGGTGTTCTACCTGAATGCGCGTGTTCATTTCCATGAAGTAGTGACGCTCGCCATCGACGATGCATTCAAAAGTTGCCACGGAATTGAGTTTTACCGCTGTGCCAAAACGCACGGCTTCATCTTCCATTTTTTCGAGGATGACGATATCGCGCTCCAGCTGTGCAGCTTCTGCTTTTTTGCCGGCAGATTTGGCGACAGCGTGTGCATTCACTAAATCTTCGTGAATAACGGATACTTCCAACAATTTTTGTTCGTGCATTTGCAGCGAGCAGTCGCGACCGCCCATGGTGATGCACCAGTCACCATTGCCGACCACCTGAATTTCTTGGTGGCGTGTTGTTTCGATATTCATTTCGATCAACACATTCTTGTTGTCGCCCACGCCGTTGCATTTCACTTCAGCGAGCACTTCACGCACCAAGGCTGGCGTAACGGCAGCGGCTTGTTTGATCTGTTCTTCTTTGCTGCCTTTGTAGGAGGAAGGCGCATTGAGAATGCGCTGACCTTTACCGCCGCCACCGGAAATCGCTTTCAAGCGAAAACGGTTGTTGGGGTTTTCGGCAAAAATTTTCAGCATTTGTTGATGCAGGGTTGCGCCTAAATCATCCACGGTGATGACATCAACGCGCGCTTTATAAGAAGCGGCCAAAACAGCTTCCGCTTTTTCATCCAGTGTTTTTAACTTGTCGAGTTTGACATCGAGTTTGAAATCTTTGGCGATTTTGGCAAGTCCTGCTTCGTTTTTGGCTTTTGCAATCAAGGCCAAAGTGGTGCCGTTATTCACGCCTGGCGTAACAGAAACGCCAGCAGCTAAGGCTGTGCGTTTAGCTTCGTCTTTCAAGCCCGCTGCACTTTGTGTGAAGGAGCCGGGGCCGATAAAAGTCAAACCGGCATTTTCCATCGCGGAAACCATTTCTGCGTCTTCCGACATAAAGCCGTAGCCTGCAAAAATGCTGTTGTAGCCGTTGTCTTTGGCGATGCACACAATTTGTTGAATGCGCTGATGGCGTTCTTCTTTGTTGGCGCCGGTGTAATCCGGTACGCGATGCACGCGTGAAGGATCGGTCAGTTTGCGCAATTCAGGTGCCAGCGCATTGGTGTAAGTGATGGAATCTTTTTCCGACAACAAAATGCCGTAGCCGTGTATGCCCATTTCATCAAACACATCCATGGCTTCTTTGCGGATAGGGCCACGGCAGATGATGAGGGGTTTCATGTCGCGACAATCAAAGCTGCGCACCCACTCGGATGCGTTTTGGTCGAGACGGCGGTCGCTGTGAATCAGCGGATTGTTTGCGTAATTCTTTTTCTTGCCCACGGTGTGAACCTCTAAAATTTTTTGATAATCGATTAGAAAAATTCGCGCTGAATGTCAGACAGCGGCGAGGGTTTGTAGCTGCGCAGATGCAGCTCGAGGTTCAATGCAATTTCTTTGCGCAAATCAGAAGGCATGACGATAGAAGAAATTGAACCGAGCGACAGCGCTTCGTTTGGGTTCATCAATTCACGCTCGTAGCGTTGTGCGAGCAGAGCTTCTTCTTGTTTGCCCCACGCGGCTGCGCCTTGTGGATCTTTTACCGCGCGTGTTTTTACTTCCGCGCGAATTTTGCGCAATTCATCTTTGTAAACAAACTCCACACCAGCAGGGCCCATAACCGCAAGACGCGTAGTGGGCAGGGCGATGACATGATCCGCACCCGTTGGATAGTTGTTGTAAGACGCGTAAGCACCGCCGAAAGCGTTGCGAATAATGACGAGGAAACGCGGTGTGCGCAGATCAATAATCGCATCCAACATCGCACGACCGGCTTGCACGATACCGCCTGTTTCCTGCTCACGACCGGGCAAAAAGCCGGTGGTGTCTTCCATGAAAATCACAGGAATGTTGTACAAATTACAGAAGCGAATAAAACGCGCATTTTTGTAAGCAGCGGCGATATCAATTTGCCCTGAAGCCACCGCAGAGTTGTTGGCAACAAAGCCAGCCACATGTCCGCCGACGCGACCAAACGCACAAATCGTGTTGCGTGCGCGCTCAGGTTGAATTTCAAAAAAGTCGCCGTGATCACAAATTTGTTGAATCAAAATTGAAATATCGACTGGCGTGTTAAAACCGCTTGGCGAGTTGAAGGCTTTGCGCAACAGAATGTCGATGTCCCAAGTTTTGCGATCAACGGGATCGCTGGTCGCGCGAAATGGCGCCATACTTTCGTTGTTGGCGGGCAAATAATCTAGCAATTCGCGCACTAAATTCAGTGCGCCAGCTTCATCTTGCACCACAAAATCAGTGACACCCGATTGTGAATGCACAGCAGGGCCGCCGAGTTCGTCGGGTGTGACATCTTCGCCGAGCACCGATTTCACCACGCCAGGGCCAGTCAAACCAAAAAAGGTTTCGTTGGGCTGGATGACAAAGCTGCCTTGACGCGGCAAGTAGGAGCCGCCGCCCGCGTTGAAACCAAACATGCACATTAAAGAAGGCACGCGACCGGAGATTTTGCGCAGCGCGGTGAAGGCTTCGGCATAGCCATCCAAGCCGCCCACACCTGCAGGCACATACGCACCAGCGGAATCATTCATGCCGACCAACGGGATGCCCAGCTTGCCGGCCAGTGTGAACAGGCGTGCGATTTTTTCGCCGTTAGTGGCATCCATCGAGCCTGCGCGCACGGTGAAGTCATGTCCGTATACCGCGACATCGCGACCTTTGACTTTAATGATGGCCGTGACCAAGCTTGCGCCGTCGAGATTCGGTCCCCAGTTTTGGTACAACACATTCGGTTCGCTGCCGTGGTCAGCCAGTACGCGAATACGCTCCCAAACCGTCATGCGTTTTTTCAAATGTTGGCGTTGTGTGTTGCTCACGCCCGCCGCAAGTTTGGGGCGTTGAATTAGGTCGTAACCTTTTTTCAGTGTGGCTTCGTAGAGGCCGGGCTCGTAGTCGCACTGGCCGGGGATTTTGAAATCCACTTCGTCAGCTGTGGCGAACGGGTTTTTGAGGGAGGGCGAGACAGCGGGCATTTTGCTCATAGGTAGCTCGGTGGATGGCTGGAAAAATGGAAAATAAAAGACGCGGAACGATACTTTTTTGAGGGGGTTTAGTCAACGAACTGCGGCCTTACTGGTGATAAGTTACTGATAATTAAGGTGAGATTTTAATGGCGAAATCTTTGCTGACGGGTGGTGTGTAGTCAGACTTTCCAAAAAGAATTCTGGCGCGTGTTCGCCAGTCTGGATTGTGTTGCCACTCAAAAATAATTTGCACCAATCCAGCCATCAACAATCGGCATGGATTCATGTGCAGTTTAGGGTCGCCGGTTAAGCCAATTTTAGGCCGTGAAACCGGCGGCTTTACATAAGTGCCGAAGACGCGATCCCACAGCATGCAGGGGCCTGCGCCGAGGTTGGTCAGGTTAGTGTTGTGACCTGAATAAACAGGATGCGATGCGTGGTGCAGATAATGGTATTGGGCTGTGCCTGTCAGGTGGCCAATAAAGCCGAGAAGCCGATATTTAAAGCCAAGATAATAAAGTGCGGAATGGTGCGCAGAAACGGCACCAGTTTGCGTAATAATGTTAAGAACAATAATTTCCAAATACAGTGGTTCAGCTGAAAAAAGTTTGGTGGCAGCGCCAAAAAATAGCACATAAGGAAACATCACCAAAAAGCCAACAGGGAAGGCAACCACAACACCCGTGGTAACGGGGTCAATCATGGTATTGGGAAAGTGGTGAGGTCGGTGCAGCAATAACCACGGCAATCTGTACTCGTGCGCGATTCGGTGTAGCCAGTAATGCGGGAGATTGATGAGGCTATAAATCAGCAAGATGCTAATAACGGACGGTAGCTCGAATAGTGTCGGCACATAAGTGTTGGTTAAATGATGCGCATAAGTAACCAAGTCTTTAGCAATCTCATAACCTTGGTTGAAGTGGTATCCCATGCCGACTGCTATGCCGCCAAAGAAGGCTATAAACCAGCGCGACACCGATTAGCATCAGCGCGTTGAATAGCACCAAGGTATAAAGAAGATTGGTGGGAAATCTCCCGTGTTTATCGTTTGCTTGCGCATCATCATTGGGGTGGATGGCGTTGAGTTTCGCGTAGTTGAAATAACCATAAAACATCAAACAGCAGCGGAAGATAAACCACAGCACTAGCGCTCCCAATAGAACAACAGCGGTGATATCGTTTTGCTGTTTTCAGTGCAGATAATGCGTTGCGCACATATTCGAAAGATGATCGCCGAGCCCAGGTCCTAGGTAATCGGTAGTGAAAGGAAGAAAGCATACCGAATGGAATCATGTAGCTGACATGGCAACAATAAAGAGAAGCGCTATTTTTCTAAAAATAGATTGATTCCAGTGAAGCTCTTTCTCCCAAAGGTATTGCGTTAGTTTTTTTGTGGTTATATCCTTGAGCTTATCCATGCTTTACCAAAGGCTAAGGTAGAGGAAGGGCTGATTGTGTTGATCATGATGCCGGATACAGTGTAGGTCTTTTGGCGCTCAAAAAAATGATATAATTACCTGACTTATCCTGTCGGAATAAAAAAATGGCTGCCGCTGAAATTGAAGCGTTTTTATCGGGTAATCCCCCCATTTTTCACCGTTCTCAAAAGTAGAACGTTTGGCCATCTGGTTTGATGCCGTTGTTGTGCTGTGTGCCCTGTGGGCAAGCACCGTATACGGTGTTGTCCACAAGCGCACAGCCATCACGCCGCTCGCGCCAGTTTTTGCATCGGGGTGATGCCGCCGATGCCCATGTTCGGCCGTTCATGGTTATAAGTCCAGAGCCAGCGCGTGGCAACATCTCGCACTTCATCTAACGAATCAAACAGGTATTGCCCCAGCCAGTCATAGCGCACCGTGCGGTTGTAACGCTCAATATACGCATTTTGCTGCGGGTTACCCGGCTCGATAAATTCAATGCAAATACCGCGCTGTTCCGCCCAGTGCTTCAGTGTATGGCTGATGTATTCCGGCCCATTGTCGCAGCGAATTTTTTGCGGTGCACCTCGCCACTCGATGATCTGATTCAATGTGCGTATCACGCGCAAAGACGGCAGTGAAAAATCAATTTCCATACTCAAGGCTTCACGATTGAAATCATCAATCACGTTGAACAAACGGTAAGCGCGCCCATTGCTCAAACTGTCGTGCATAAAATCCATCGACCAAGACATATTTTTCGCGTTGGGCACCGACAACGGCTGCGGTTTTTCACGAACAATACGCTTTTTCGGCTTGATTCTCAGGTTTAGCTCCAGCCCACGGTAAATGCGATACACGCGTTTGTGATTCCAACCAAACCCTTTCACGTTGCGTAGAAACAGATAACACAAACCAAAGCCCCAGTTCTTTTGGTTGGTCGTCAAACGTATCAACCAGTCAGCAATCTCAGCATTTTCATCAGACAGCTTGGCTTCATATCGATAACAACTTTCGCTAATAACAAACGCCTGACACGCGGCGCGAATACTGACGCTTTTTTCTGTCACCGCGCGCTGGGCCATCTCTTTGCGCTGAGATGGCCTCACCACTTTTTTGTGAGCGCCTCCTGCACAATCTCTGCCTTCAGCTTCTCCTCAGCGTACATCTTCTTCAAGCGCCGGTTTTCGTCTTCCAGCTCCTTCAGACGCGCCATCAGCGACACATCCATGCCGCCAAAACGTGCTCGCCATTTATAAAACGTCGCGCTGCTGATGTTGTGCTCGCGACACAGCACCGGAACAGACGTGCCGCCCTCGGCCTGCTTCAAAACTGCCATGATCTGGCTGTCGGTAAACTTCGATGTGCGCATGTAGAACCTCCTCGGGTCATGTTACGAGAATTTTCTACTTTTGAAGACGGTGGTTTTTAGGGGGGATTACCCTTTCTTTTCACTGGGCTTAGCAGCTTTGATAGAGAAGTTGTCGAAGAGCATATGTATGAAACTTACCTTGGTGTGGGCGAAGTGCTCTTTACTGAAGGTGATGAAGGGGATTTTCTCTGCTATGTCGTGCAAGGTAGCCTCCAAATTATCAAGAAAAACCAAGCTGGCAAAGATGTTGAATTGGCTGTTCTGAAACAAGGGCAGCTCATTGGCGAAATGGCGATGATTGAGCACGCCCCTCGTTTTGCCACAGTGAAGGCACTCTCAGAAACCGTATTGATGGTGCTGACTCGCAAAGGATTTGAATTATTGTTGGCGCAGCACCCGGATATTGGTGTGGTGATTTTGCGTAGCCTTGCCAAGATGATGAGCATCAAAATTCGTGAATTGTCTGAAGATTTTGTTGATCTTCTGAAGTGATTTTGCATTAGGAAGATTTAAGTAATAACAAACGAGGAACAGTATCACCATGGAACGCCGTCGCTTGCGCTTTGTATTTTCTTGTGTGGCTTTGATAGGAAGTATTGGTTCGCTGCTGGGCTGTGCTTCTGTCTCTACAGAAAGTGGTTATGTGTTTGCTCCTGAAAATGCCATTGATAATCCTAATCGGCCAGATTCTTTCTGTGCGCAAGTTCGCCACTACAAAGGTGAAACACCTGCTTATTTTGCAAAATACCAACCGGAAGCAGATCTCTTGGCGCGTTTACAGTTGTTGTCGCCGCGCAAGCTTAATCATCACAGTGTAGGTCCTGGTGTGTTAGTGCCACTGCCTGTGATTCCTGATCCAATTGGTAATAGCAAAGCCGCGCAATATCGCAGTGCGCCAGAAGCGCAATTCACTACAGTGAAATTGGCAATTTACCCCGTGCCGTTCCGTACTGGCTACTTTTTTACACCTTCGCAGGTGCGCTTAGAAACGGGTGGTAAAATTTTGCATCCAGTAAAAATTTCGCGTCATTATTCCGTGAATCACGAAAACCGTGAAAAAGTATTGGATATCGTGCGCGAAAGCCTGCCCGCCCAAAGCGGAGAATTCAATGCTTATGTGTTGGAGTTCAATGTTAAAAATATTGCTGGCTCCTTCATGAAGCTGCATGTTTCAGGCTTTGATCAGCATGGCTCTGTTATTCCAGAGCAAGTATTCAAACTAAGTACTAATCAAGCGCGTGTTTTTGATTGGAAATATGACACCGACTGCAATATTTAATTTTTTATCAGCAGAGTTGGCGGCTTATTCTGTTTGATTCCTTTCCAAGCCGTAACAGCGTGGAGTGCGTTATGAAAAACATTTCAGTAAAAGGTAAATTAAAACAACTGGGTCAAGGTATGACGGAATACATCATCATCGTTGCCTTGATTGCGATTGCTGGTATTGCTGCATACAGCTATTTCGGTCAAACCATGCAAGGTGCAGTGGCTGATGTTTCCACTGAGCTGTCAGGCCAACAATCAAAAGACACTGCTAAAGCAGGTGCTGCAAAGGCACAAGCCGAAGCGAGTACTGCTGAAGGCATGGGTACTTTTGATGAGAACCAAGAAACTTCAGGCCAGAAGTAATTGATTCATTTGTCTTGCGATTATCAGGGATGAAGCCGCGCTGGTTATGGCAATCGTGGCCCGCTGTTGCGTTGCAACAGCGCGGTCAGGCCATGCTACTGGTTTTATTGTTTCTCACAGTTTTAATGTTGTCGTTACTGGTGTTGTTCAATACATCCCAATTAACGCGCGACAAAATGGAAGTACAAAATGCCGCTGATTCTGTTGCGTATAGCGCAGCTTTATTAGAAGCGCGCCATCTCAATTTCACCGCCTACACCAACCGCGCCATGATCGCCAATGAAGTGGCGTTGGCACAAACCATTGGCCTTGCCACATGGTTAATGAAATGGGGCGGTACTTTTATTAGCCTCGGTAATATTTTGAATCAAGTTTTGGCACCTATACCCATTGTCGGCCCAATATTGGCCGCTGCTGTAAAGGCGGTATTTGTTGCGTTTGGTAATGCAGTTGCTAACTTTTCTAATATTGTGGGGCAGTTTGCAGGTATTTTTTCTAAGTTGGTGGCTGGATTAAATACTTTTTATGGTTATTCACAATTAGCATTTCGTTTCGGTACTTACGAAACAATGTTAAGCATTGGCGACAGCTTGGTACAAAAAAATGCACCGGGTGCCAAGATGGGAACGGTGTCTGAGTTTGTGCAATACCTCAATATGTTTTTGTTTGAGCAGTACAACAAAAGCTGCAAACCGGCTGATGCCATGCGCAAATCAGCTACGGCAGAAGACCGCGATCTCAATCGCGCTTGTATGCGACAAATGGCAGCAGCCGTGAATGATTCACGCGATTTGTGGAGTAAAAATCGTTCCAACTATGAATTAGGAGCACAAGAAGAAGTCAGTTGGAAAATCCCATTGTTAGGGAAATTTGGATTCCACTTCAAAATTGGCATGTTCCAAGAAGGTGGCTCCACTTTGCGTTATATCGCGGGTTCTGGTCCCACGGCTAATCGTGAGCATTTCAACTGGTCATCAATGG
The DNA here is from genome assembly GCA_041395665.1 of Pseudomonadales bacterium. Taxonomy (NCBI): domain Bacteria; kingdom Pseudomonadati; phylum Pseudomonadota; class Gammaproteobacteria; order Pseudomonadales; species Pseudomonadales bacterium. Next base: position 279,570 of record JAWLAB010000003.1, on the reverse strand, counting down.
ATACTAACGAATTTAAGTTGGGGATTGGTGTTTGGTTGTTTGGTGCGCATATGGGTATTGAATTACCGATGCCATTGGGTTGGGGCTCAATGCAATTAGCGCATACGGATAAAAAAGATAAAAAACAATACAAAGTTGCCCCCCTTCCTACTGGCGGCACTAAGTTAGGTATTGCAGGGTGGCAAGCAGCCTACGGCGACACTTGGAGCAATAATTTATTGAGCAGTATTTTGGCTTCGCCTGGAAAAGCGTTTTATCCGTGGGGTCCCAGCAATACCGCGCAAGTGCAAAGCTATGGTGATTTAGCGCCGTTTCATACGATTGATCCTGATTACCTCAATGCTTCAGGGCAGAGTTGGCAATTTGATTGGCCTGGCACCATTCCTCCGCCGTATGTGGTGTGGGTTTATATGCCAGAAAAAAATACGCGCACTTCAGACAACATGGGAACGGCTAGCCCAACAGGTAATTTACAGCTTGAAAATATGGCAGCGGGGCAATCCTCAGATGATGCTGTTTCTTTAGGACCTTTTGGGCAAAAGCCAGGCTTGCAAGCGATTTCCAGCGGCGAAATTTATTACAAACGCACAGACGGTTTAGATGAAGAGCCCAATGCATTTAGCCCGTATTGGGGCGCGCGTTTAGCGCAAGTGGATAACATGGTGTTGATCTCTGCCATGTTTGTGCAAGAGCCTAAGTTGGCATGGGCTTTTACCGGCATACAACAAGGTGCAAATGATTTGCCGGGGCAAGTTGAAAATATCAAGAAAACAGTCATAGACGAAATGACGGACATGGATGGTTACGCCAAAGACATGATCGAAAATGCCATCAAAGGAATTTTTGGTTTATGAGCCGCGCGAGCCGCCAATGGCAACGCGGCCAAGCGATGACGGAGTTCGCTATCGTTGCGGCGGCTGTTTTAGTGCCGCTATTTTTAATTTTGCCTGTGATCACCAAGTACGGTGAGTTGAGCCAAACCTCAGTAGAAATGGCGCGTTATGTGGCATGGGAGCGCAGCGTTTGGCATGAGCCCAATAAAATTCCCGCCGGCGTAGAGATTATCGGTGGCAGTACATTCCCTGCAAAAACATCCAGCGTCATTGCCAACGAAGCGAAATTGCGTATGTTGGAAGCGCCGAATGCGCCCATTCTTTCGCAATCAGGCGCGGTGTTGAATGATTCCTCGTTAAATCCTTTTTTGTTCGATTATCAAGGCAAGCCATTGGTGGATGTTAGCGGTGTGCAAGTCAATGTGGATAAATTAAAAGAAACGCCAGGAATTGGTTATGAAGTGTTGCGTTTCTTTACTAAAACCTTGCAGCCTGTTTATAAACTGTTTAGTTGGCTTGGAAGTAAGCGTAGTAATTTTTCACCGAATTTAGACGGCTACTTTGAAAGTGATAATCATATTGTCGCTATTCCATTGAATAATGTTTCTTATGTTGTGCCTGACAACCAAAAAAAATCAGATTTAGAGACGATTGAAACAGTACATCTTGCCATGTATGCCGATTCCGCTTTGTTAGTGGATTCATGGAGCGCGCAAGGCCCTGCGATGTTCAAAACACAAACGGGCGGTTTGGTGCCGAGTTCATTTCTCAATAACGATGTGCTTAACACTATGCGTCGTGTATTAGCCGGAGCACTGTCTGAGCCAAAGTTAAAGCAGCCCGCTCCAGGTAGCTCAGACGGCTGGGATATGGGTGGCTACAACACAGACCCATTCAATATCGGTGTAGATGAAGCCGATATTTGCGATAAAAATGGCGTGTGTTCGTTCAATGAATAGGCGCTGGCTGGCTTTTTACTTTTTCTTGCTCTTGCCAACATGGGCGCAGGCATGGCCATCGTTTGATCGTCCTGATTTTATTGAAACAGAGTGGACAGCTGATGACATGGTGTACAACGGTGTGCGTATGTATATCGAAAATATTCACTGTGATTGTCAGTACGAAAAAATTCTCAATTACTACCGCAAGCATTGGGCAGAAGGTGAAATTGATGAAAAAGGTTTTGTCGAAAATGACTTGGGTGAGCTAAAACAAATCAGTCGCGGTGATGAAAAATATTTCTTTTCTGTGCAAGTTAAAGCGGATCCTCTGGATGCAGAAAAGTCCGTTGGGCGCTTAGTCATTACTGAGTTGCCAGGAAATCGTGCGACAAAAGTAGAGCTCGGTGGAGGTATTCCAATGGTGGGTAACTCGGAAGTGGTATCGGATATTAGCGATTCCATGCCGGGAAAACGCGCTCGTACGGTGGTGTTACTCAATGAAAAAAGCATTGTCGATAACATGGATTTCTATCGTATGCATTATGAAAACGCAGGTTGGAGTTCTTTTTTAACACCGGTGAATCCATCGGTAGGTTCGCAAGCGCTGTCTTATAGAAAAGATGGTGTCGATATCAATATCGCTATTCATGAGCAGGCGGGTGCTTCTGTCGTCCTGTTCAATGAAGTGAAATCGGCATTTTGAGTGCGATTTATGAATGTTGTCACTGCAAAAACAACGAGGAGAAAACAGCAACTGGGTCAATCCAGTATGGAATATATCGTGGTGACATCTGCCATTGTTTTTGCATTGATGCAGCCGATTTCTCCACCAGGATCGTTGCAATGCCCCGCATCATCCATACGCACAGATTGGTCAAACCATGAAAACAAATGCAGCGTGATGGAAATGTTAGGGCAGGTGTTGCGCAATCGCTATGAAGGTTATTCCTTTGCAATTTCCGCGTCTGAATACCCTAATTTTTTGGTGAATTTTAATAACGGTGGCAATGGTGGTTCTGGTTCTGGTAGCGGCACCGGTGGTAGTGGCGGTGGCGGTTCTGGCTCAGGCTCAGGCTCAGGCTCAGGCTCGGATGACGGCAGTACAACCTACACACCGCCAACCGGTACAGAGGCTCTCGGTTTAGATGGCAAAACAATCATTGGCACCGTTTTGGCAGGCAATGTTTACGACGATGAAGGCAATTTGATTGGCACGATAGACAGCAACGGTAATGTCATTGATAGCGACGGTAACAAAATTGGTACTTATCCTGCGGCAGGTGGCGGCACGAGTAATTTCGTTGCAGTTGATAAAGACGGAGAAATATTAGGCAAAGTGGATAAAGACGGTTTTGTTGTCGATGAAGACGGCAATATTGTTGGTAAACAAGATGGCGACAATGTATTGAAGGTAGATGCGTTAGGTAATTTGATTTTGGATGCCGACGATAAGCCAATCGTTATCGGCACAGTCGGTAAAGTTTCGGGCAATGGCGATATTGTTGATAGCGGCGGTAATGTTATCGGCAAAATCGTTTTGGAATAATTTTTAGTAAGTCTCTCCTAGAGGAAAGGTATGTCACTGGTCGAAGGGTTTAAAAAGCAGAGCACACTGTCTATGTTGGTCGTGTCTGTATTTTTGGGGTTAATCGCAGCTGGGCTTGCGGTGTTGTATCTCAAAAATAGAGAGGCTGCATTGGCAAAGCAATACCAAAAACCACCAGAAGTTGAGGTGGCCGTTGTTGTGCCGGTGCGCGATTTGATGCCGGGTGAAATTATTGCGCTGGATACCGTGGCAGCGAGAAAAATACCCGAAAAGTATGTGGGCCCCGATGTTATTACTGCGCAATATTACAAAAAAGTTGAAGGTCGTCGGCTGCAGTACCCTGCCGCACGCGGAAAACCCATTCCGTTAAATTCTCTATCCGGTATCAATATGGGAGATTTTTCGGATTCGATTGCAGCGGGTCGTAGAGCAATCACGATTAAAGTGGATCGTATTAATTCGATGGACGGCATGCTTCGTCCTGGTAATCACATTGACATTCTTGTTGGTATGCCAGCAGGTCAGGCGGGGGCAGAACCAACACCCGGTTTAGAAAATGCCGGTGCAGAAGAAGTAGTTTTTCCTGTGTTGGAAAATGTGGTGGTGATTGCAACAGGCAGTCAAGATTCAAAATCCATGCAATCACAGCGATCAGGCGCGGTGATGACGGATAAAGATTATTCCTCCGTTACCGTCGATTTGTTTCCGGAACAAGTGGCGATGTTAAAAGTAGCTGAAGAAGCAGGGCGAATTATCGCAGCACTGCGTAATCGCAACGATGGCGGTTCAAGTGGTTTTGATGCAGTGCGCCCATCACAGTTAATGTCGCTGATGAGAAAAGCACGCAATGCAGAACTAGCGCGTGCGTCTACAGAAGTAGTGCGTGATGTCAATGGCAATGCAATAGGAAAAGTGGTTGGCGGTGTTGTGTATGACGCACAGGGTAATGTCATTGGAAAAGTGAATGCTGATGGCAAGGTTGTCGATGCCAAAGGCAAAGTCATCGGTGAAAAAGTGAAAGCACAGATAGCTTTGGGATCTGATGGTAGACCGGTTGGTCAAGTAGTTGGCGATAAAGTGTACGACGCAAATGGCAATCAAATTGGTCGTGTTGTTGATGGCAAAGTGGTGTCAAACGATGGTCGTATGCTGGGGCATGTCAGCGAATCTGTTGCGGTAGATGCCAAAGGCAATGTGATTGGCAATGTAGTCAACGGCGTTGTTTACGATAAAGACGGCAATGTTATCGGTAAAGTGAATGACAAAGGACAAGTTGTTGACGATAAAGGCAATGTGATTGGTGCGCCGGTTGGTAAGGTGGCTGTTGATGCCAAAGGAAAACCTATCGGTAAAGTAGTTGGTGACAAAGTGTATGACGCCGACGGCAAATTGATTGCGCGTGTTGATGCCAACGGCAATGTGGTCGATTTGAATGGAAAAATTGTCGGCAAAGTGTCAGATGGTGTGCAGCAATCTAAAGTTGCGATTGGAAAAGATGGCAAAACTTTAGGGCGCATCGTGGATGGAAAAGTCATTGACGCAATGGGCAATGTAGTCGGCACAGTAAACGCAGATGGCACGGTGACAGATGTCAACGGCAATGTGATTGGGCAGTCAGTAGGTGATGCTTTGGTTGACGCAAAAGGAAATATTGTTGCCAACGAAGTTGTCGGCAGTGATGGAAAAGTAATCGGCAAAGTGATTGGCGACAAGGTATATGACGATAAAGGCAATGTCGTCGCCACGGTGAGTGCTGACGGTTCTGTGAAAGCAAATGACGGCAGAGTATTGGATGTCTCTGTGCGCGCAGGGACACCGGATGCTGCACCGTTATTAGCGGTAGATAGCAACATTCCCAATATTGATTCCGCGGATTCAGAGGGAGGTATTAGTGGTCGTAGCTACGAGAGTATGAGTGGTGGTAACAAAGAAAACGGCGTACTAAAACTGGATAAAACTTCTATTTCATCGGCATCAAAAGATGCACAGGCATTGCCGCAAGGCAAGTGAGGCGGTAATGCATAGTTTTGGAATGACTAATATGAATATCAAAAAAAACATGAATAAGTTATTTAACTTTCAAAAACAGTGGCTGAAATGTTTTGCCATATTGATGGCATTTCTGCTGATGCATTCTGTGCAAGCGGCAGAGCTTCAACCCAAAGAAGTTTTGCTGTCTTTGTATAAAGGTGAAACCTATGTCATGAAAGTGGGTGATGTAGAGCGTGTTGTTGTAGGGAGCGGTTCAGTAATCAGCACGCGCTTATTGACTACGGGTGAATTAGTTATCGTCGCAGACGAGGAAGGGATGACCAATATCCATCTCTGGGGCAAAGCGGGTTGGCAACACGACACGACTGTTTATGTTTTGCCTGGTAGCACAACACGCGCTGTCGCTGAAATTAGTGCACTGCTGCGCAATGTTGAAGGCATTAGCGTGAAGTCTGTTTCTGGCAGACCGGTGATTGAAGGCGATATTTACGAGCGTGATAAAACATTGGTTGAGCGTGTAGTTGCTTTGTACCCTAGTGTCATCAACTTAACGCGTGTTTCTAATGCGTTTTCAGAAAAAATGGTTTACATGAATGTACAAATCACCGAATTCAATACCAATGACTTAGAGCAGTTGGGGATTAATTGGCAAACAGATATCGCTGGGCCAACAGCTGCATTTTATAAGGGTGTAAAAACAAATTCTTTTTATAGACCAGCACCATCGAAAGATTTTACAGGTGATTTAACTGCATTGCCGTTTAGAAACGAAGAAGGGCAGGCTTTCTTTGGTATAGCGACAGAAATTACTTCGCGAATTAGCTATTTGGTCAGCACGGGTGATGCGTTCCTACTTGCTTCACCGCGTTTGAGTGCGCGCAGCGGCGGGCAAGCGGAGTTCTTAGCGGGCGGGCAGGTGCCAGTCGTGACTAGCAATATCAACGGCTCATCCGTTGATTACAAAGACTTTGGTATTAAGTTGAGTGTCGCACCTCAAGCGGATACGCGCGGCAATATTTCGGCAAAAATTTCTACGGAAGTGAGTGTGTTGGATCCAGCGAATGCAGTGGATGGAAATCCAGCATTTAAAACACGCGGCACAACAACTGATGTCAACATGAAAGACGGTGAAACTTTGGTTATTTCTGGTTTAACGAATTCAGAAATCAGCAGAAGCTTGGATAAAGTGAAGTGGCTGGGTGATCTGCCAATCCTTGGAAAACTATTTCGCTCCAAGTTTTTTCAAACGAAAAAAACAGAATTGGTTATTTTTGTTACGCCAACCATTATTGATGTAAACCATGACATTAATCGTGAAGAAGCGGCGCGTCGTGATGACATGATCAATCGTTTCAACAGCTCTTTTGAAAAAGGTCTGTTTGAATAATTAGGATAGCAATAGAGATTTAGCCGATGTTTGAAATTACAGTAAGCACAAAAGGCGAAAGTGATAATCTCGTGCGCTGCATGGGAAATCGCTGCGGCATAGGGAAATCCAGAGACAATTTAGTACAGTTGCGTGGCTGGAAAGTCGCTGGTTTGCATGCGCAAATTGAAGAGCGTGGTGACGGACTGCATATTAGCGACCAGGTTGATGCCGGCACTTTTGTTAACGGAAAACGTGTGGATGCCTACGGGCCACTGACAACATCGGATGTGATTACGATTGGTGCGTACAACTTGCGCTGCAAACAGTTGGATGTGGGCAACGCATTAGCTGCCGCCAACGAAGACGGGGAGTCAGATGCTGTAGCTGCTGCAGAGAGTGGCGGTGCGGCAAGTGCGCCAGCGTTTGGCTCCGTTGGTAGTGCGCAGCAGGAGCAACTGATTTTGTGGCAAAGCCATGTGCATGAGGAATTGCTCAAGCGCATGGACTTGAAACGTATTGATGTTGGCACGATGTCAGATGAAGATTTGCGCAATCGCATCAAAGCATTGATTGATGAAGTATTGGACGGGTTAGAAGGCGCATTGCCGCCTTTTATTACGCGTGCGCGTTTGACGGAAGATGTATTGAACGAAGCCGTGGGCTTAGGACCTATGGAAGCACTGTTGGCAGATGAGTCTGTGACTGAAATTATGGTCAACAGTTTTAATGATATTTACATCGAACGCAGTGGGCGTTTGCAAAAATCTGATGTGAACTACAGTAGCCACAAAGCGGTGCTTTCCACCATTGAGCGGATTGTTTCACCTTTAGGAAGAAGGATAGATGAAAGTTCACCCATGGTGGATGCGCGCTTAAAAGATGGTTCGCGTGTGAATGCCATTATTCCACCGCTTGCGTTAAAAGGTCCTTGTATCACTATCCGAAAGTTTTCTAAGAAAAAATTACAAGCATCAGATTTGGTTGGCTTCAAAGCTGTCAATGAAAATATGATGAAGTTTTTGAAGATTTGCGTAGAACAGAAACGCAATATCGTGATTTCAGGCGGTACAGGCTCTGGTAAAACTACTTTATTGAATGTGTTGTCAAACTTTATTCCTCATGGCGAGCGCGTTATTACCATTGAAGATGCTGCTGAATTACAGTTGGCGCAGCCACACTTAGTTTCATTGGAAGCAAGACCGCCAAATATGGAAGGGCGAGGTGCGATTACGATTCGTGATTTGGTGAAAAACTGTTTGCGTATGCGACCGGACAGAATCGTTGTCGGCGAGTGTCGCGGCGGTGAAGCGTTAGATATGTTGCAAGCGATGAACACGGGGCACGAAGGTTCGTTGACAACAGGTCACGCTAACACACCGCGCGACATGATTTCGCGTTTAGAGGTCATGGTGATGATGGCTGGCATGGATTTGCCCGTGCAAGCCATTCGTGAGCAAATTTCTTCAGCAGTCAATATGATTGTGCAGCAGTCGCGTTTTTCTGACGGCAGCCGTCGTGTAACGGCTATCAATGAAATTACGGGTATGGAAACGGGCATTATCCAAATGCAAGAAATTTTTCGTTTCCAGCAAGAAGGGTACGATGCAGAAGGGCGTGTTCGTGGCCAATTTGTAGCAACAGGTCGAGTGCCAGAGTTCTACGAAGATATGCGTAAACGCGGCTTAGAAGTCGATATGAGTTTATTTGGCTGAGAAATAACGATGTCTGGAACAGGTATCTTAGTAATCTTTATTCTACTGTTTGTCAGTCTGTCTATTTTGTTTTTCTTGGCAATGACAGTGGGTGCAAAAATAAAAGCGCGTTTCGAGTCTCAGCTTTCTGAAGAAGCAAACATGAACTTGTCGGACATGTTTATGTTTATGGATCCTGACATGTTGGTGCGCTACTACACCACAGCATTAATTGTGGTGCCGACGCTGGTGTTGATCATCAAGCGCGACTTTCTCAGTGTGATAGTCGCTGTTGTTGTGATGGCAGTTGTGCCAAAAATGTTCTACGGCAGCATCAAAAAATCACGCATGAAAAAGTTTGATGAACAGCTACCGGATGCATTCATGTCATTAGCGAGTAGTCTCGGTGCAGGAACTAGTTTGATGGGTGCAATTGAAACATTGGCAACGGAGCAGCCAGCACCCTTGGCGCAAGAGTTTTCTTTATTGGTGCGAAAAATTAAGTTGGGTGTTAATTTCGATCAAGCTCTGGTTGATATGGAAAAGCGCATTCCATCGCAAGATTTTAGAGTGGCTTTGTCTGCTATTCGTATTTCACGCGAAGTGGGCGGTAATCTTGTGGAAGTGATGGAAAAACTAGCAGATACCTTGCGTCAAAAGGCAGCGATGGAAGGCAAAATTGTTAGCTTAACTTCACAAGGCAAGATGCAAGGTTATGTGATGACGGGGCTACCTATCTTGCTGGCGTGTGCGTTGAATGTGATTGAGCCAGAAGCAATGAGCAAGTTGTACAGCACCACAATGGGGTATGTAGTACTTGGTGTCATTGTCGTCATGCTGGGTATTGGCTTTTCAATTATTCGAAAAATTACGACGATTGATGTGTGAACTCTATGTGGTTATCGATACAAAAAGAGTTATCTGACTTGTGGTTTATTTTCTTAAACCTCAGTGCGCCGGTATTAATGTATACATCGGCTATTGGTATCGGTATTTCTGTCGCGCTAATCGTGCTGATCATTAAAATACTAGGCTCGCGTATACCTGAAGAAAGTCGTGAATATAAAGATGAGCTACCGCCCGCATTAAAGTTAGTCTGGCCTTTGATTCGTATCATTGCGTATTATCTCTGCACGAACTTGCCCATCCCATATTTAGATAGACTAGAAAAGCGTTTGCAGCAAACTGGTGTTGCCTACTATGTCAATGCGGAGGAGTTTTTCGCGATTCGTGTATTCAGTGCTTTTCTTTTTCCAATTTTAGTATTGCTGGCAGCTTTGATGCTGAAAAAGCTTTCTCTGTTGATTTTTATTGGTTCTATTTTGATGGGATTTTTCTTGCCCGTAATCTGGTTGAGCGAAACCAAAGTCAAACGAGAAAAAGAAGTGATGCGTGCGTTGCCGATGTATCTTGAGTTTATTTCGATGTGTGTGGAAGCAGGCTTAAACCTCACTGGTGCAATGAATCAAGCGGTAGAAAAAGGGCCGAGTGGTGCGCTAAAACATGAGTTTCTGACGGTCATGCGTGATATTCGCGCGGGTGCGAGCAGGGCAGATGCGTTGACGCGTATGGCTGAGCGTCTTGATATAAAAGCGGTCAGTGCTTTTGTGCGTGCGGTTATCCAAGCAGAAAAATTGGGATCTAGCATGAGTAAAGTGCTAAAAGTGCAATCGGATCAACGGCGAAATGAACGATTCCAGCGTGCTGAAAAATTGGCTATGGAAGCGCCAGTTAAACTGATTTTCCCTTTGATGGCTTTTATCTTTCCTGTGACATTCATGATTCTGGCATTCCCCATCGTAGTGAAATTTATGAATCAGGGATTTTTATAATGTTATTGGGTGAGTTGCAGCTCAATCACCATGTGCTGCCTGATTCTAGAATCCAACAGACCACCAATGTGTTTGAGCGAATGCGCGGTTTACTAGGGCGTGTGGAACTGATGCCTCGTGAGTCTTTATGGATTACGCACTGTAATTCAATTCATACTTTTTTTATGCGTTATTCGATTGATGTTGTGTTTATCAATAAACAAGGGTTTGTGCTGAAGATTGGCCACCATGTTGCACCGTGGCGTGTGTTGCTGTGTATTGCAGCCAAATCAGCTTTGGAGTTGCGCGCTGGTGATGCTGAAAAACTAGGGCTTGCTGTTGGCGCCCAATTAAAATTTCTGCCTAAAGAGTAAATGTCTATGGTGCGGCGTATTGTGATGTTGCTGGCGGTTGTGCTGCTTGCCGGATGTATGTCCTCTCCGAGCTTATCAACATTGGCGGAGTGGCGTACCAAGGCAGATAAAGCCTACCAAGATGGCCAATACCCAACTGCGTTGCAGTACTACAAAAAACTATCGCAGGCGACACCGTCGGAGGCAGAGGTTTGGTTTCGCATGGGTAATACACATGCGCGCATGGATCAAATAGACGAAGCGGTAAAGGCGTATCGCGAAGCTGTACTGAGAGACAGCCACTTTGCAAAAGCTTGGTATAACGCAGGCTTTAATCAGTTGCGTGCATCAGCCCAAACTTTTTCAGAGGCATTGCGTTATTTGCCACCGAGCGATCCTGTTTTTCAAATTGCAAAGTCATATAACCAGCAATTATTGCAGTTGATGGAACAGCAGAATCAAGCTTTAGAAAAGCTCTCGGCCAATAAAAAAGAAGAGCAAAAGCCTGTTGATGTAAGCAAAGTTGAAATGATTGTTTTGGATGGGAAACCACAAAAAATCTCAGATTTGCCGCCAGTGCTGATGCCGGACCAAACATCACCTGAAGCATTCGAGTCGCAGCAAATAGAGCAGCAAGAGGCTGTAGCAACACAATCACCACAACCTTCTGATAAAAAGAAAACCGATGCAGAAGGAAAAGATATTTGGCATCCGCCTTTATTAAAATCGCCTAGTGAACAGGCTGCTCAATAATGAAAAGAGCGCTATCTTATACTCGGCAACGAGGCCAAAGCGCGACGGAGTTTATTATTATTGCGCCGGTAGTCTTTATGCTGGTATTTGGTTGTTTGCAATTTGCTCTGATTTACCAAGCAAAAACGACGCTCAATTATGCGGCATTTAATGCTGCGCGAATTGCCGCTGTAAATGGAGCGACACTGACATCAGTGCGCCGAGGCTTTGTCATTGGTATGGCGCCGTTTTATACCACCGATAACAACTCCTTTAATGTGACGGATGCAGTGGGTGTTGTTGATGGTTTGGTAGGTTCTGGTTATGTAAAATTTGACCGCATCAATCCAACGCGATTGGCGTTTTTGGAATTTGGTGAAGACGATGATGTCACTGGATGGAAAAAAATCCCTAATGACAACCTAATGTATCGCGATGCCAAGCCGGGTGCGTCGCGTGTGAATATCCAAGACGCCAATTTGCTGAAGTTGCAAATTACTTTTTGTTATCACTTAAGCTTTCCTGTGATTCGCGTTGCCATACGCGAGGCAATTAGAACTTACAACATTGGGCACAATTTATTGGATTGTGAGGCAAGCACCAACGACCCTTATACCATTCCCATCACTTCGGCTGCCGTAATACGCATGCAATCCGATATTCTTGACGACCCCGCGTGGCGAGCTTGGCCGTATGGTTCTAGCTCCGGTAATTTATTGAATTTGGGGGTTTTTGGGGACAATGGATTTGGCCTGTCTCGCAATTCTGATGCAGAAGAAGGCGATCAGTCTCAGCCCTAGCTATCCACCGTTAATAAACAAATATTTCCTAAACCAAAATAGCCTAAAGTGCGTTTTAGTTGCTCGATGGATTCATCCATACGCGTAAATAGTGCAGTGCCACCTGCTTCTGGCCCAGATGAGTGAGCTGTATTTTTTTGTGTTGGTTGTTGCAATAACCAAGCTACGCGTCGCGCTACTGCTTCACTGGAGTCTACCCAATGTTTGATTTCAGGCAGTTGCTCTTGTAGGTGCGTGATAATCAACGGAAAGTGCGTGCAGGCCAGCACAACCGTATCTAATTGATGTTTGGCAATTGCGTTGCGCAGTGGCATCAATGCTTCGTGAATCTTCGTTTGATCGACAAACCCACTGCGCAGTTGTTGTTCCGCCTGCCCCACCAGTTCATTGCTACCTACGCGTACTACATCGCAGTTGCTGGCAAAGTCTTTAATCAGCTGTTCTGTGTAAGCACGCGCGATGGTGCCGGGTGTAGCCAGCAAGCCAATACAGCCAGATTGCGTGAGTTGTGCCGCAGGTTTGATGGCAGGCACAACGCCGACTATCGGTACAGGCAGTATTTGGCGCACGGCTTCCAGTGCGACGGTGCTAGCGGTGTTGCAGGCAAGCACGATGATGTCGGGTTGATATTGCTGGTGGATGGCTTGCAGCACGCGCGTCACTCGCGCAATCAATTCATCTTCTTTCTTAAGGCCGTAGGGAAAAAAAGCGTTATCGGAGCAGAACAGCCACTCATGCGCGGTTTGGCTGATATCAGGATTTCTTTTTAGCGCACCGAGAATGGATAGCCCGCCAACGCCAGAATCAAAGATAAGAATGCGCGCCATGTGTAAAGCTGCTGGAAGAAATGGATGAATCATCATAGCAGATGGCTGGTTTTGCGCTTAAAAAGCTCTGGCATAATAGCGCGCTGCCAATGTAGAAGGGTTTCCTGTTATGACATTCCCCAAGCTCGGTAATCTTGCGCCCGCATTCAGTTTGCTCAATCAAAACGGCGAAACCGTTGCGTTGAAAGATTTTCGTGGTCAACGCGTGATTTTGTATTTTTATCCGCGCGCCATGACCCCTGGCTGTACCGTGCAAGCTTGCGGTCTGCGCGATAGCGCAAAAACTTTGGCAAAACTAAATGCCGTTACTTTGGGGGTGAGTCCTGATCAGCCGAAATCACTGCTGAAATTCCGTGAGAGAGATGCACTGAATTTTGATCTTTTGTCAGATCCGGACCATGCCATCGCTGAGAAGTACGGTGTGTGGGGGCTTAAAAAATTCATGGGGCGGGAATCCATGGGTATACTGCGCACCACTTTTATTATTGGTGTGGACGGCAAATTGCGTCACATCATGAACAAAGTGGCGACCAAGACGCATCACGATGATGTTGTGGCTCTATTGCAGGGCGAGTTGAAGGATATTTAATTTTTTATTTTGAATGTTTATTTCATTGATTTGAGGTTGGTATGAGTTTTTTTATTTCTGATGCAATGGCGCAAACAACAGCTGCAGCTCCGGCAGCGGGTCAGCAGAGCCCGTACAGCATGCTGCTCATTATGGGTGGTATGTTTATTTTTATGTACTTCGTCATCATTCGCCCACAGCGCAAGCGTCAAAAAGAACAAGAAGCTTTGATGGGTAGTTTGAACAAAGGTGACGAAGTGGTGCTCACTTCTGGTTTGTTGGGAAAAATCGTGCGCATCGACGGCGATTATTTGGTACTAAATACCGGCGACAACATCGAACTGAAATTTCAACGCCAAGCCGTGCATGCGGTATTACCGAAAGGAACGATCAAAGCGATTTGATTCTGTAAGAGTGGAGTGTCATGAAGCCCATAAACACATGCGCTCCACCGCAGCAACTTTGGATTGATCGAGAGGATGCACTGAGTGTTATCGATCAGCTGCAAGCTTCAGGTGCTTGCACAGAAATAGAAGCCAATGGGTTGCGTGATTTTCATCGTGATGGCTACATCGTCTGGCGTAAAGTTATTCCACTGGAAGTAATAGAGGCCTTGAGAGCAGAATTGCCGCTGCTGCATCATGAGCCTGACCGTTACATCATGCGTTTGCAGAAACAAATTTTGGCATCGCCGACAGAGGCTGTTTTGCCTTGGCGCAGTCGGTTGCTGGATTTTTATGTGCCGAACTTGCGTGCGCGACAAATGGTTTTGTCGCCAGCTATCACACGATTTTTGTATTTAATTTATCAAGAACCTGCCATGGTTTTTCAATCCCTGTTTTTTACTTGGGGAACGGAACAATCCATGCACAAAGACACTGCCTTCGTGGTGGTTGATCCGCCTTGCACGCTGACAGCGACTTGGATTGCTTTAGAAAAAATTGAAGCAGGGCAGGGTGAGTTGATGTACTACCCGGGCAGTCATCGCGATCCGCTTTTTTTATTCGGTGAAGAGCGATTATTTTGGCAGCCAAACCAAGACGGCAAAGGCGTTCATCGCAAGTACACGGATTTTTTGCATCGCCAAGCTCATGAAAAGCAGATGGTGGTTAAAACTTTTGTAGCGGAACCCGGTGATGTGTTGATTTGGCACCCTAATCTTGCGCATGGTGGTTCCACCGTCACGCAACCAGAGAAAACACGCTACAGTTTGGTGAGTCACTATTGTCCTGCAAGTGCTAAGCCGCGTTATTTTTCTACCTTCGGTTGCGACGCGCGGCAGTCATTTGGAGACGGTTATTTCAGTAGTCGCTATTACAATTTGGCTGACGAGCGTTATCCATTGGCAGTCAAGCCGCAATAAAAAAGCCCACGTTGTCGTGGGCTTTTTCGTGAGTTATGGGTGGAGAGAAAGTTATTTTTTCTCTTGATCCGCTAACTCATCTGCCATTTCACGCAGTTTGTTTTTGGCAACTTTTTCTAGCGTGGCACGCGGCATTTCTTGCAAGAAATACACAGCACGAGGGCGTTTGAAATCGGCTAAGCCTGTTGCGCAGCCTTCCATAATTTTTTGAGTAATTTCCTCTTCGCTCAGTTGTGTCCAAGGGCTTTTAATCGCGAAAACCACAGGCACTTCGTCGAGCATATCGTGTTTTTGTGCAACAACAGCGTGTTCATCCAACACGCCCATGCCGAGTAAGTTGCCGATAAATTCTTCTACCTGGCGAGCAGAAACATTTTCTGCGCCGACTTTCAGCACATCTTTATCGCGATCAGCGAAATACATATGGCCATCGGCTTCTAAACGCGCCATGTCGCCAGTTTGGAACCAGCCATCGTCGGTGAAAGATTTTTTCATCGCCTCTGGATTTTTGTAGTATTCCAAAAACAATTGCACGCCGCGTGTGCCGCGCACCCATAAGTCGCCGTTTTCACCAACTGCACAATATTTACCAGTTTCTGGATTGATGATGGCGTACTCGTAACCAGGTGTTGGCACGCCGATGTTCATTTCTGGTGAGTCTTGCAGAATGTCAGAACGTGTGGCGTGCGTAACGGTTTCTGTCATGCCCCAAGTGGCGAAAGTGGTGACTTTGAAATGCTGCTCGATGATGTGCAGTTTCACGCCGGTGGACCAAGTTTTGTAGGAATGCTCAGGCACAGGCTGTGCAAACATGGCTTTGATGGTGAAAGGAATCATCGACGCGCGTGTCACTTTGTATTTCAGTGACAACTCCCAGAATTTGCTGGAAGAAAATTTTGGTTGCTAGACAACTGTGCCGCCGCACCACAACATGCTCCAGAAAGTCCAACTCTGCGCGTTGACATGGAAGCAGGGCAGGAAGCAGAGGTAGACATCGTCCGAAGTCATCAGCAGGTTTTGCGAGCCGGTACGACCGCCCCACAACGCATTAGCGTGCGTATGCACCACGGCTTTCGGGCGCGAGGTGGTGCCTGAAGTGTACTGAATGCCGACAGGTCGCATTGGTTCTGCAGCGCGCGCTGGCGCTTCTTTGCCTTTGCCGAACAGTGTGCTCCAGCGGTCATATTTCGCTGCGTAGGCGGCTTCTTCGGCTGAAGGTTCTTCGCCGGAGTTGTCATCCAATACGATGAACCAAGGTAGGCTTTTGGCGTTTTCTGCCAGTGCTTGAATGAACTTAGGTTGGGTGATGCAGCCGACGGCTTCGGAGTGTTCGGCAAAATAGGTGAGTTCGTCACCGATGCAACGGGTATTGGTGGTAACGCCCACCGAGCCGACAATGGCTGATGCGTACCAGGCAATCATCATTTCGGGGCTGTTTTCGGCGTGAATCAGCAATTTGTCGCCTTTTTTTACGCCTTTAGCGATCAAACCGCAGGCAACTTCGTTGATCTCCTGCCAAAACTGTTGGAATGTCCACGATTTGCTGTCGCCTTCTTTGGGTTCCCAGGCAAGGAATAGCTTGTCGGGTGTTTGCGTGGCCCACTGTTTCACCAAGCTCGGTACATCTTGGCTGGCAAAGTTGTACAGCGTTGAAGAAAGCTGTGCATCGAATTGCGGCTTCGTCATAATATCTCCATATAATCAAATGGTTATAGCGTTTTGTTAATGTGGATAATTAAGAAATTAACGGCGACTGGACAACACTTTCTGCAGCTTTTCATGTGCAGACAGCAGGCACTTTTCTGTAGTCGGCCAGTCAATACAGGCGTCGGTGATAGAAACGCCGTAGGTGAGCTTGCTCAAATCGTCTGGGATTTTTTGGTTACCTGCACCCAGGTGGCTTTCAATCATCACGCCGATGATGGATTGGTTGCCTTCGATAATTTGGTTGACCACGTTGTCCATGACCAAGACCTGCAGGTCGTGATTCTTGTTGGAGTTGGCGTGGCTGCAATCCACCATGATGTTGGGTTTGATGCCCGCTTTGTTCAGGTCTTGCTCGCACAGTGCGATGCTGACGGAATCGTAGTTGGGCTTGCCATCGCCGCCGCGCAGCACCACATGGGTGTAGCGGTTGCCGGTAGTGGTGATAATGGCAACTTGCCCTTCATTATTGATGCCGAGGAAACGGTGCGGCGACACAGCCGATTTAATGGCGTTGACGGCGACGGTCATACCGCCATCGGTGCCGTTTTTAAAGCCGACAGCGCAGGACAAGCCAGACGCCAATTCGCGGTGTGTTTGTGATTCCGTGGTGCGCGCGCCGATGGCTGACCAAGAGATCAAATCCTGCAAATACTGCGGGGAAATAGGGTCGAGTGCTTCGGTTGCTGTAGGCAAACCGAGCTCTGAAATATCCAACAACAGCTTTCTGCCGATGTGCAGACCTTCTTCAATTTTGAAGGAATCATCGATGTGCGGGTCGTTGATCAGACCTTTCCATCCCGTAGTGGTGCGCGGTTTTTCAAAGTAAACGCGCATCACAATCAACATGCTGTCTTTGACTTGTTCTGCCAGCAGTTTTAGGCGATTGGCATATTCCATGGCAGCTTTTGTGTCATGGATAGAGCAGGGGCCGATCACAACCAAAAGGCGGGGGTCGGTGCCATCCAGAATATTGCGCACAGCTTCACGGCCGGCTTTGACTGTGGCGGTGGCATTGGCAGTTAGCGGTAACTGTGCTTTTAGCTCGGCAGGGGTGATCAGAATATTCTGTGATTCGACATTGAGGTTATCAACGCCGTTATGGGTGACTTGTTGCATAAATTTGTATCCAACCACGGGATGGCAAAGTAAAAGAAAGGCAGCATTCTACTGTAGTCGCAATCAAGGTTCCTACTGATGCGATGACTTTGTTGGCGATGCCACTGATTTCTACAACATTTATCTCAATCACAAAGGTAGAGAAAAAAGAGAGAGTGTCTTTCACGCTGTGAATCTTTACGGTAATCTACGGCATCCTCATTAATTGGGGTAGACCGTAAACCCGTCACCTTTCTGGAGTACACGGAAGCTTATGAATACAAAAATAACGGTAGCAGTATCCACAGGTATTTTGCTGATGGCATCTGCAGTACAAGTAAATGCTAAGGTTTCACAGGCCGAAGCGAATAAATTGGGCACAGAGCTAACAGCGATGGGTGCAAACCCTAAAGGCAATGCCGCAGGCACCATTCCTGCATTTACAGGCAATGTCTTAGGTGCGCCTAAAAATGTTGATTACAAGGGAACAGGTACTTATTACCCCAATCCTTATCCAGGTGAAAAGCCTCTGTTTGTTATCGATGGACAGAACTATGAAAAATACAAAGCCAATTTGTCTGACGGTCAATTAGCTTTGTTCAAAAAGTATCCGGATACTTTCAAAATGAAAGTGTATCCAACTAAGCGTGATGTGCGTTACAACGACTTCATTCTGAAAAATGTTAAACAAAATGCTGTTGAAGCGGAGATCGTGCCCAGCGGTAACGGTGTTCGTGGCGGCGTAGGCGGTCCTCCATTCCCATCCCACAAAACGGTGTGGAAGTGGTGTGGAACCATGAATACTCGCCTAATATTTACTTAAACGAAGGTATCGTGGCGAGTGGTGCGGTATTCAATAACGGTAGTATCTCTATGCGTAAGCAATTTGAAACCGTTACTTCCCTTTGTTTGATCCCAGCTTGACGCGTGAGCAGGTAAACAAGGACAACTTCAACGCCAAAGTATTGGTTGAGGTGACTGATCCACCGCGTGAAAAAGGCAAGGTTACTCTGGTGCATGAGTTCCAAGATCTGACTGAACTGCCGCGTAACGCATGGCGGTATCTGCCAGGTACTCGCCGCGTTCGCCGCGCACCAACTATTGCGTATGACTTCCCCAGACGGCCCTGGTGGATTGAGAACGGTGGATGACGCAATGGCGTTTATCGGTGCAACCGATCGTTATGATTGGAAAATTAGAAGCGCAGCGCGAAATCTTTGTTCTTACAACAATACGGAAGCGGATTCTCCAGAGCACAAATACGCTGATATTTTGAAAGTTGGTCATCCTAACCCAGAGTTTATGCGTTACGAATTGCACCGCGTATGGGTAGTGGTTGCTACTTTGAAAGAAGGTAAGCGTCACATTTATGCAAAACGCCGCCTGTACATGGATGAAGATTCATGGGGAGCATTGTTGGCAGATAACTACGATAGCCAAGGTAGCTTGTGGCGTACCACCATGCGTACTTTCGTGAACGCATACGATATGCCTGGTATGGCTCCTCGCCAAGAAATCTATCATGATCTGCAAAAAGGTGCGTATTTGTTGAATAACCTTGTCAACGAAGAAGGCGGAATTCAAAAATTCCTAGCAAAAAACGCCCTGGTGATTACTACCTCCTGCCAATTTGCGTGTAATGGGCAAGGGCTAAGTTGGGTAATTACTTCAGTAATGCAAAGAACCAGGGCTTGCCCTGGTTTTTTGTTTCAGGGGATAAGCAGTGACAATGCAACAAGAGCTAGGGCATTGTTTCGTGACGGGCGGTTGTGGTTTTTTGGGCAGCTATTTGCTGAAAAAATTACAGCAAGCCAATGTTGAAACGCACGTTCTTGTTCGTTCTTTTGATGTGAACCACAGCTCACCGTATACCCAAGCGGTTGAAGGTGCGTTGTCGCCTAATGCAGTTTGTGATGCATGGCTGAAAGATATTGATACCGTGTTTCATTTAGCAGGCACTGCACATCTATCTGCTTCTGCAGAGCAGTATCAGCAAGATTCTTTGGCGGCTATTCATTTAGCGCAACAAGCAGCACGTGTAGGCGTAAAGCGTTTTGTTTTTGTTAGCACAACCAAAGCAGCGGCCGATCCCAATTGATGATCGACTTTACGATGAATCTTGGGATGCGTGGCCGACAGATGCTTACGGTTATTGGAAGCGTAAAACTGAAGAGCAATTACTCCAGATTGATATTCCGCAGTTGGTGATTATTCGCCCCTGCCTGATTTACGGCGCTGGTGTAAAAGGTAATCTACAAAAAATGATGCAAGCGGTGGATGCGGGATATTTTCCACCGTTACCACAAACGCAATCGCAACGCTCTATGGTTTTTGCAGGAGATGTGGTCGATGCAATATTACGTGTTGCTTTGCATCCTCTAGCGCATCGTCAAATATTTATTGTGTCTGATGGCGAGCCTTACACAGCAAGTTTTTTATACGATGAAATGCGTCAAGCTTTGGGTAAGTTGCCCGTGAAGTGGCGTGTACCACCATCATTATTGCGCGTACTTGGTTATGGTGGTGATATAGTGAAGTTTCTGCATTTACCATCGCCGATAAATAGTGATGTTGTATCGCGCTTAATGGATAGTGCGGTTTATTCATCAGAGGAATTAAGACGATTAGGATGGGAGCCTAGTACTCATTTTTCTCACGAATTACCCAGCATGATTTCTGCAATAAAACAGGCTCAGTGAAATGATGTTATCGTCATTCATCTTGATGGCATTGTTTGTATTCGCGGTCTCATTTTCTGTGTGTTATTGGATTGTTACGCGCGGAAAGAAAATATTGCTTGATCATCCCAATGATCGCTCATTGCATGTAACACCCGTGCCGCGCTTGGGCGGCGTTGCTATTGTCGCAGGTGTTTTTATTGGAGTGGTTCTGTGCCATTTTGCGTTGAATGCAGCGATCAGCGTTTTTGCGTGTGCAGCGACAGTGGTTTTGTTGGCTGCCGCACTGTGGGATGACAAAAAGGGTTTGCCGCCATTCGTACGCTTGGTTGTGCAGTGTTTTGCGGCGCTGCTTTTGGTGTGGGGAGATGGTTTGTATGTCGATTGGCAAATACTTTCATGGTTGTGGCCTGTATTAGGTGTTTTGGTGTTGGTGTGGAGTATCAACTTATTCAATTTCATGGATGGCATGGATGGCTTTGCCGGCAGCATGGCTTGCATCGGTTTTGCTGCGCTGGCTATTTCGGGTGTAATGCAAGGGCAGGTGGAATTCGCAATGCTCTGCGCAATAATTTCTGCGGCCTGCTTGGGCTTTCTCTGTTTTAATTTCCCACCAGCCCGCATTTTTATGGGCGACAGCGGCTCTACTTTGCTGGGGCTGGCAATGGGGGGATTGAGCGTTTGGGGTTGGAAGTTGAAGATTTATCCGTTGTGGATGCCGATGGTGATTTTTTCTCCCTTTTGGGTGGATGCTACAGCGACGCTGCTGCGTCGTTTGTATCGTGGTGAAAAAGTATGGCTACCTCATCGGCAGCATTACTATCAGCGATGGGTTTTGGCCGGATACAGCCACCGCCGCGTTGTGGGTATCAATATCGGTTTGATGTTGTTGTGTGCCGCTTCCGTTGTTGTGCAGCAGGTATGTCAATGGCGTTGGCTTGAGATTGGGCTGCCATTGGTTTGGTTTGTGTGTTACGGTTTGATCGCGTTGTACTCGGAGCGTGTGCTACGAGTGAGAGAAACTAAAGGTTAGTTGTGAATATTGCTCGAAAAATTAGTCGATCTCTGCATCAATATTACAAACAAATTGTCATGTTGCTTGTGGATTTTGCTTTGTTGGCCACGGCGTTACTGTTTGCTTTTTGGGCGCGTTTAGGCGAAGTGTGGCTGCCACAGCAAGCGTCACAATACGCATTGTTGGCATTGAGCTTATCTCTGTCATTGTTTGCTTTTGGTCGTTTGGGTTTATACCGCTCCATTATTCGCTATATGGGGCAACAGGCAATTTTTGCGGTGATGCAGGGAGTTTTAATTTCTGCGCTGATTGTTGCTGTGATTGCCTATATGAGCGACATGTTCATGCCGCGTTCAGTTCCCATCATTTATTTATGTTTTGCTTATATTTTTATTGGCGGATCGCGAATGGTGATTCGCGCTTACTATCATAAAGGTGTAGAAATTCACCGTGAGCGTGTGGCAATTTACGGTGCGGGTTCTTCAGGCTTGCAGGTTTATCAGGCGTTAGAGCGTAGTAACGAATACAAGCCGGTGTTGTTTGTTGACGATAATTTGGCCAAGCAAGGCATGATTCTTGATGGCTTGCCTGTGTATGCCGCGTTGAATCTTCCATCTTTGTTTGAACGACACGGCATCACCAAAGTATTGATCGCGATGCCGTCTTCATCACTGCAGCGTCGCAAAGAGATTGTTCAAGAATTGGCAGAAATGGGTGTGGGATCCCACATGGTTCCCGGCATTGAGGAACTGTTGGATAGTTCTTTGCGCGGCACCGATGTTGCGCATGTTTATGACAATATCTTAGGGCGCGTCCCAGTTGAGCCCGATATGCATTTATTGGATCGCTGCATTCGTGAACGAGTGGTTATGGTGACGGGCGCTGCAGGTTCTATTGGTAGTGAGTTGTGTCGGCAGATTCTACTAAACGAGCCGCGTATTTTATTGTTGGTTGATACCAATGAATTTGGTTTGTACCAGATTGATATGGAGTTGCGGCAAACTTTACAGAGTATGGATTCTCCAGCCATTGAACTCGTGTCTTTGTTGGGTAATACGGTCAACCAACAGCAAATGGCACATATCATTAAAAGCTTCCAAGTACAGACAATTTATCACGCCGGTGCATACAAACATGTGCCAATTGTTGAAAACAATATGGCCGAAGGTGTGCGTAATAATGTGATGGGCACTTGGTCTCTAGTAAAAGCTGCCACGGAAAATGCCGTGGAAACTTTTGTATTGATTTCTACTGATAAAGCGGTACGCCCCGTCAGCGCAATGGGGGCAAGCAAACGCTGTGCAGAATTAATTTGTCAGGCTTATGCCAGTGAAAAGACGAGTACGCGTTTCGGTATTGTGCGTTTCGGTAATGTGCTGGGATCTTCCGGCTCTGTTGTGCCTCTGTTTTTTGAGCAAATTAATGATGGTGGACCAGTCACAGTGACGCACCCTGATGTCATGCGTTACTTCATGACGATTCCCGAAGCTGCTCAGTTGGTGTTGCAAGCAGGCAGCATGGGTGAGGGCGGTGAAGTCTTTGTTTTAGATATGGGCAAGCCGGTGCGCATTATGGAGCTGGCAGAGAGGATGATTACTTTATTAGGGCGCTCACTGCGAAATGAAAAAAATCCTGAGGGCGACATAGAAATTGTAATTAGTGGTTTGCGCCCGGGTGAAAAGCTGTATGAAGAATTAATTTTGGGTGACAAAGTATCTGGCACGGGGCATCCAATGATTATGCGTGCAGAAGAAAATTTTTTGCCACTCTCTAATTTATTGGCTTGCCTTGATCAGCTACAACAAGCTTGTGCAGAAAACGATTGTCAAACCATCAAGAACTTACTGAGTGAAGTGGTTGGCAGCTTTTCAGATCAACCGATTAATGATGTGGTTTGGCGCCACAATCATATTTCATACGAAACGAGTAAAGAAAACTCTTCAAATGTGACGCCAATGTTGCGTAAGCAACCGAAAAGCTGATCAACGTTTTCTTGTCATTTCCAACACTGCTGGATCTAGTGGATCCAACTGCTGCCACGCTTTTAAGTAATTATTGGCTTTCTCGTATTGTTTGCTGTCGATTGCCATCGTTACACGCGCCAGCTGCACATCGCGACTGTAGGTGGGTAGGGCGGCTGCTTTATCCAAAACACGCATCGCTTCTTCTACTTTGCCTTTTTGTTGTAAGGCCAATGCGTAAAGATAGTAGAGGCGAGGGTTTTCAGATTGCTGCGTGGCTTTTTGTAGTTGCGTAACGGCCTCGTCCAGTTTGCCGTTACGCACGGACCACAAGGCGTAAGACATCATTAAATCGGTATTGTTAGGCGCAAGTTGCATTGCTTTTTTTAATACGCGCTCGGCATCGGTTTCGCGTTGCAGTGCGCGATATAAATCAGCCAAATTGGCAGATGCAGGAATGTAGTAAGGCTCTCGCTGTATCGCTGTTTTCAGCAAGGTTTCTGCATCGGCTATGCGCTGTTCGCGCATGGCGAGACTGGCTAAGTTAGTCAATGCTGGTGCGCGATCGGCGTCAATATTTTGGCTGTCGATATATTCCTGTCGCGCATTAGCAAAGCGCGTGCTGTCTTGCACAAGAGGATTTCCTGCTAGTAAGCGTGCAGCTTCAATGCGAATCGCTTTTGTGTCGTCATCCAGTAAAGGCAATAGTGAAGATTGCTGATCGGGCGGCAGTGTTTCTGCTGCGCGCAATGCGCCGAGTTTTATTAGATCATCGTTACTTTTTAGTGAATTGATGACTAGCGGTAAATAATCTCGCGTTGGAAAATTGGGCAGCAAATTGATAGTGGTAGCTCGCACGATGGCAGGCTGTGATTCATCTTTAATCAAATCGACCAGTGCATTGTAGGAGGATGGCATTGCTGCGCGCGCCTGTGCGATGACGCTACCGTAATGAGGCGTTTGCCAATCTTTATCCGTATTTTTATCAATCGCTTTTGTTGCCCATGCGGCAGATTTATCGCTGTGGCAGTTGTTGCAGGCGTTAGGTGTACCGAGACTTTCGGTTAAATCTGGGCGCGGAATACGCATACTGTGATCGCGGCGCGCATCAACAGTCATGTAAGTGCGCTCAGGCATATGACAGTTCACGCACAAACTGCCTGCGGTATTGGGTGGGTGCATCGTGTGTTTGGGTTTGTCGTATTCGGTGCTGTGGCATTGCAAACATAAGCCATTGCCTTCAATTTTTACCTTGCCACTGTGTGGGTTGTGGCAGTTACTGCAAGTGACACCGTGCTGCGCCATTTTGCTTTGTAAGAATGATCCGTATTCATAGACTTCGTCTTGGATTTGTCCGTCTGGGAAATACAGTGATTCATCCAATAAAACTGGCATAAACGCATCGAGAAATTTTTCTTTGTCGTTGCTTGTATCAATACGACTGCGTCGGCTGTGACATTGCGCACAGCGTTCAATTTGTGTGCTGTCAGCGGAAGCATTTCGTGACGGCTTTTCTGCCGCTGTTTGTGGTTTCCATAATACTGGTGAGCCTGAGGTGAGTGTGATATCCCAACCTTTATTTTTTTCTTGAGAATTGTTTGGATTTTTTGCCCACGCGATATGTTTGGAGCCAGGGCCGTGACAAGATTCACAGCCTACACCGGTTTCCAGCCAAGTGGATTGAAATGCATTGTTATCAGGCTGAAAGTTTTTTTTGAAATCCGTGTTGTGACATTCAATGCACATGTGATTGGCATTGTGAGAGGGCGAACGCCAATGCAAAACATCGTTGGGTGTAATGGGCTCATTGGCGTAGAGGTGAAACCATTGCTGGCCACCTTCATTAACAGGGCGTGAGTCCCACGCAAATGGCAGGCTCTGCCAGCGACCATCAGGCAAAGCTGTGAGGTATTGCTGTAACGGGAAAACGCCAAAAGTGTATTGCAGGTTTACGGTTGCAGCGGAAGGTGTGCCTTGATCGGTGCTGATCGTGTACTGATTGTCGGTCGCGTTAAAGGAAGTTTTTTGTTGATGGTGTTTCAGTGGTGGCGCGGAGAAATCGCCGAGTACGCTGTTCTTATCAGCGAGCATCATGGCTTTGTGGTGATCGGAGTTCTGCCACTGTTGCTGTTCAGTTGCGTGACAGGATTGGCATTGCTCGCTGCCGACATAAGTGGCTGCTGCGCGGTGCTTTTCCTGAGAGGTTGAAGCCGTGCTTGTGATGTTAACTGGCGGTTCTGATGGTTTTTTTTCACAGCCTAACAAGGCAAAAAAAACAGCAAAAAAGACAAGGAAGCGCAACATGTTTTTGTCGTTATTTTCGGTAGTCCGCCAGTATAGCGCATGCTAGGATGCCCCCCCCTTCACCGTACAGGCGGGCTGGTATGTCGAGCACTTCTACACCGAATTCAATGCGCACATTGGCGCTGGCTGCTTTGGGCGTTGTTTACGGTGATATCGGTACTAGTCCGTTATATACCTTGCGGGAGTGCTTTGTCGGGCATCATCCTGTAGCACTGACTCCTGACAACATCATGGGCGTACTGTCTCTGGTGTTTTGGGCTTTGGTGCTCGTTGTTACCGTCAAATATGTTTTGTTCATCATGCGCGCCGATAACCACGGTGAAGGCGGTATCCTCGCGCTGCTCGCTTTGTCACGCAGCACAGGCGTAAAAAGTGAAAAGCTGAAAGGTGTTTTGGCATTAACGGGTATCTGTGGCGCTAGCCTGTTTTATGGTGATGGCGTTATCACACCAGCCATTTCAGTGTTGTCGGCGGTGGAAGGTTTGAAGGTCGTGGCACCAAGTTTGCACCATGTCACTATCCCTCTTGCTATTTCAATTCTCGTGGCCTTATTCCTGTTTCAACGCAAAGGTACAGCGCGCGTTGGTGCGTTATTTGGCCCTGTTATGTTGATATGGTTTTCGGTATTGGCAGTGCTTGGCATCATCAATGTCATTAAATACCCGGCTGTCTTGGAGGCACTCAATCCTTGGTATGCCGCGAAGTTTTTTAGCGAGCACGGTTTGGGTAGTCTTTTGGCATTTGGCGCGGTCGTTCTGGCTGTTACAGGGGCGGAGGCACTGTATGCCGATATGGGGCACTTTGGTAGGAAGCCTATTCAAGTGGCTTGGTTGCGTTTTGTGTTGCCTGCGCTGACTTTGAACTATTTAGGACAGGGTGCGCTGCTATTAACCAATCCACAAGCAATTGAAAATCCATTCTATTTATTGGCACCAGATTGGTTCTTGTGGCCTCTGTTGCTGCTTGCTACTTGTGCCACCGTTATTGCATCGCAAGCCGTTATTTCTGGCGTGTTTTCTGTTACGCGTCAGGCGGTTCAAATGGGTTTCTGGCCTCGTATGCGCATTGCACATACATCATCCAAAGAAATTGGCCAAATCTACATCCCTATGATGAACTGGTTTTTGATGATAGCAGTGATCTTGTTGATACTCGGCTTTCGCAACTCGGGCAATATCGCAGGTGCTTACGGCATTTCGGTGACGATGGGCATGATGGTCGATACGATTCTGGCCTGCTTTGTGGCACATCGTTTGTGGCGTTGGCCACTGTGGAGTGTTGTGGTCATAGGCGTAGTGCTATTTACCATTGATACACTATTCTTATTCCCGAATGTCTTGAAAATTCCTGAAGGTGGTTGGTTCTCGCTACTTGTTGCAGGCAGCATGATGCTGCTGATGTTTACCTGGCGAAAAGGTCGACGCTTTCTTTCTGATGCTTTGGGCAGAGAAAGTGAACCGCTTCGTCCTTTCTTGGAAGATATTAAAGTCAGTGAGCCGGTTACTGTCCCAGGAACGGCCGTTTTTATGACGAGCTCGCTGAATCGAGTGCCTCATGCCTTGTTGCATAACTTAAAGCACAACAAGGTGCTACACGAACGCGTTGTTTTTCTGACGATAGAGACGCAGGAAATCCCCTTTGTGCCGCAGGGTGACCGTATCCATGTGGAAGATCTTGCGCCGGGATTCTTTGTTGTGCGCGGCTCTTACGGTTTTCAAGAGAGCCCCAATATCCCTCAATTACTGGAAGATTGTGAACCGTTTGGCGTGAACTTTAATCTTATGGAGACGACTTTTTTCCTGTCGCGTGAGCATTTGATTCCTAGCAAGGATTCAGGAATGTCTTGGGTTTTGGATAAGATTTTTGCAGTGATGACACGCAACGCGATGCCAGCTACTACCTATTTCAATATCCCGCCTAACCGCGTGGTGGAAATGGGTACGCAGATCGAGATTTAGCCTGCATTTCGCGGCAATTTCTTTGACATATCAATGATCTATCCATAGAATGCGCCGCCTATGCACAGTGCATCTGCCAGCTCGCCATTGCCACACCATGTTGACGCGGTGAAGCTTTGTCAGCAGGGCGGGCATCTGTCAGGTAGTGCATCGTTTGCGCAGTTACATCGTTTGGGCGATCAGTTGTGTCACCAAAACGGTCAAGCGCAAGTGGATTGGCAGTTTTCGTTGGATGAGCAATCCCGCAAAGTGATACATGGTACGGTCACAGCGGTATTGCCTTTGGTGTGTCAGCGCTGCTTAGAGCAGGTTGATGTAGCCGTTCAAGCGGACACAAGTTTGGCCTTGGTATGGAGTGATGAGCAGGCGGCGCAGTTGTCGCGTTCATTGGATCCAGTGCTGATGGAAAACGATGTGTTGGATGTGCTGGCAACCGTAGAAGACGGGTTGTTATTGGCGCTGCCGATTGTGGCAACGCATGAAAAAGGCGTGTGTGAAATCGGCAACAGTTTGAAGAACTTCTGGCGGAAGCATCAGAGGCAGAGAAATCCCCCAATCCGTTTCAGGTGCTGGCAAACTTGAAAACGGACGGAAACAAAACGTCTTAGTGGCGTTTCCATGAATTGCCAAGCAAAACATTATTTAGGTAGGAGTTCCAAACAATGGCCGTACAAAAAAGCCGTAAATCTCGTTCACGCCGTGGCATGCGTCGTTCACATGATGCTTTGACTGCTAGCACGCTGTCAGTAGATTCAGTAACCGGTGAAAAGCATCTGCGTCACCACATGACTGCGGACGGTTTCTACCGCGGTCGCAAAGTGGTTGAAAACGCTGGCGAATAAAATCATGTGCAGTTGTGCACCAGTTGCTTGGCAAAGTTGCTAACACCTGATGATCACAATTGCTATTGACGCCATGAGCGGGGATTTTGGTCCTCGCGTCACAGTGCCCGCCAGTGTGCGGGCATTGTCGTTTCTGTCAGATATCAATTTGTTGTTGCTCGGCGACAACGAAGCCATCCAAAAAGAATTAGCTAAACTACAACACAATGACAACACGCGCTTGCGCATTGTTCACACTACGCAAACGGTGTCGATGAATGACAAGCCTCTGCAAGCACTGCGCAATAAAAAAGATTCTTCGTTGTATCGCGGTATTCAATTGCTCGCTGAAGGTGAAGTGCAAGCGTTTGTCAGTGCCGGCAATACCGGCGCGATGTTAGTGATTGGGCATCATTTACTCGAACGCTTTGCTGGTATTGATCGCCCTGCGATTTGTGCGCCGATTCCTACGGTGAATGGCAAAGCGTATTTGTTGGATGTCGGTGCCAATGTTGAAGTGGGCGCTGAGAACCTGCATCAATTTGCCATCATGGGTTCGGTATTGGCTTCTGCTGTTTTGGGCAGAACACAACCGCGTGTTGGCTTGCTGAATATTGGCGTGGAAGACATCAAAGGCAATGAACAAGTGCAGCAAGCTGCAACATTGTTGCAAGCCGATACTGCATTGCATTACACGGGTTTTATCGAAGCAGACCAAATTTTTTCTGATCAAGTGGATGTCGTGGTTTGCGATGGCTTTGTTGGTAATGTCGCGTTGAAAGCTAGCGAAGGCGCAGCGCGTTTAATTCGCCAGTATTTGTCGCAAGCGTTCAAGCGCAAATGGATTTACCGCGTGTTGGGTGTTTTAGTCGCGCCGGTTTTGAGTGCCTTTCGTTCGAGCATTAACCCATCGCGCTATAATGGTGCCAGTTTTTTGGGCTTTACTTCTACTTTAGTCAAAAGTCATGGTGGGGCAGATGCCAATGCTTTTTTTCATGCGATTGAAGTGGCAAGTCTAGAAGCAAAAGAAAAAATTCCACACAAAATTGGCGAGACTTTGCAAAAACTTTCTTTGAAGTAATTCTTTGAAACGGTATTTTGAAACAGTGGTTTTAAACAAGGGGGATTCATGAGTAAACCGTTGGCATTTGTTTTTTCTGGGCAGGGCTCACAAAAAGTGGGTATGTTGTCTGAAATGGCAGCAGCATTTCCTATCGTACAAAAAACTTTTGCCGAAGCCTCTGAAGTGTTGGGCTATGACTTATGGAATCTCTGCCAAAACGGCGAGCAAGAGCAATTAAATGCTACGGAAACTACGCAGCCGTTGTTGCTGACATCCAGTGTCGCGTTGTGGCGCGTGTGGCAAGAAAAGCAGGGCAAAAAGCCAGCTCTATTAGCAGGGCATAGTTTGGGTGAGTGGTCGGCTCTGGTGTGTGCGGATGTTTTAGCGTTTGGCGATGCAGTAGATTTGGTGCGTAAACGCGGTGCTTACATGCAAACGGCTGTGCCTAAAGGTGAAGGCAGCATGGCGGCGGTTTTGAATGTCGACGATGAAAAGATTTTATCGATTTGCAAAGAAGCCTCGGATGTTGGCGTAGTGGAAGCGGTGAATTTTAATTCGCCGGGGCAAGTGGTTATTGCCGGTCAAGTGGCGGCAGTGGATAAAGCCTCTGAATTGTTAAAGGCGGCTGGTGCAAAACGCGTACTACCACTGCCTGTCAGCGCACCTTTCCATACTTCCTTGATGAAACCTGCCGCAGAAAATATGGCAAAGCATATTGCCGCCACAGTTTTTCGTGCACCAAGTATTCCCGTTGTTCACAATGTCAATGCAAAAACTGCTGCTGATCCTGAAGCGATTAAAGCATTGATGATTCAACAAATTGATCATCCAGTATTGTGGGTGGATTGCGTGAAAGCATTAGTTAACGCAGGCATTCAAAAAGTGGTGGAATGTGGTGCTGGCAAAGTGCTTTGCGGTCTTTGCACTCGCATCGAAAAAGACATGACAGCATTTGGCATTGAAGACATTGCCGGTTTAGAAAAAGCACTGCTCGAAATTTAATGAGTATTTAACGAGGATTTTGAAATGAGTATTGAAGGAAAAGTAGCATTGGTGACAGGCGCAAGCCGTGGTATTGGCCGCGCGATTGCTGAAGCTTTGGCAAAAATGGGCGCTACTGTTATCGGTACTGCGACGAGCGCATCTGGTGCTGCCGCAATTGCAGAGCGTCTGAAAGCTGAAGTTTATAAAGGTGATGGCGTCGTGTTGAATGTCACGGATGCTAATTCCGTTGAAGCAGCGATCAAATCCATCAATGAACAGTTTGGCAATATTGATATTTTGGTGAATAACGCAGGCATCACCAAAGACAATATTTTGATGCGTATGAAAGATGAAGAGTGGGACGATGTTATCGCCACAAATTTGACTTCAGTGTTTCGTTTGTCGCGCGCGTGTTTGCGCGGCATGACAAAAGCGCGCTGGGGACGCATCATTAATATAAGTTCCGTTGTCGGTGAGATGGGTAATGCGGGTCAGAGTAACTACGCGGCGACTAAAGCAGGTGTGGCAGGTTTTGCGCGTGCATTAGCGCGTGAAATTGGTTCGCGCAATATCACGGTGAACACCGTTGCCCCCGGATTTATCGACACCGACATGACGCATGTGCTGCCGGAAGAGCAAAAACAAATGCTGTTGAATCAGATTCCTCTGGCGCGTTTGGGTAAGCCAGAAGAAATTGCTGCGGTCGTGGCGTTCTTGGCTTCAGAGCCTGCGGGCTACATCACCGGCGAGACGATCCATGTCAACGGCGGGATGTACATGAGTTAAGCCGCAAGGCTTACTCGTAGGTGCATAAATAAGCAGTATCGGCAGCCACTTTTAATTGAAATTTAACATTGGCTGCCACTTCGAATGCGTCACCGGCATTGAAAGTTTGCCAAGTTTCATTGCCAGGGAGCTTTACCACTAACTGGCCACTCACTACCGTCATGACTTCTTTTTGGCTGGTGCCAAATTCGTAATCACCGGGCGCCATCACGCCGACAGTTGCCGGTAATTTTTCACCTTGAAACGCGATAGATTTTACTTTCCCATCAAAGTATTCATTGACTTTTAACATGCCTAGTTGCTCCTATAAATAAAACTCAGGCGGAATAAACAAATATATACTGGGCGCATATTTTAGCAGTTTGTTGAGGAAAACCTTTATGCAAATCTCCAAAGATTCCGTTGTTGTTTTTCACTATCGCTTAAGCGAACAAGGTGGCGCGTTTACCGAGGATTCGCGCACAGAAGAGCCGGTGGCTTATCTGCACGGTCACGACAATATTTTGTCGGGTCTTGAAGAAGTGCTTGTTGGCAAAGCAGCAGGAGATGCCGTTAGCGTCACGCTGCCGCCTGAGCGCGCTTACGGTGTGATCAATCCGCAGATGCAACAGCGTATCTCGATCAAACGCCTGAAATTTAATGGCAAGCTGAAGGCGGGCGATATTGCTTGGGTGGAAACGCAAGAAGGCCCGCGCCAAGTGACCGTGGTTAAACCTGGCAAGTTCATGGCAGAAGTGGATACCAATCATCCGCTGGCAGGAAAAACACTGACTTTTGATATTGAAATTGTTAGCGTAAGAGCGGCCACAGAAGAAGAAATTGCGCACGGGCATGCGCACGGTGAAGGCGGACATCACCACGACTAATAGTTTTAAGGAGAGTTACGATGGATGGTAAAGCGTTAATTAAACAATGCCGTCAGATAGCGTGTAAATATCGCCGCACACTGATCACGCTGTCATCCATTTTATTGCTCTATACCTTGCTCGGCTTTTTCTTTTTGCCGTGGTATTTACAACGCTATCTCACGCATAACTTTGCCCAACAATTGCAACGCACGGTTGAAGTTGCCGATGTGCGGTTTAATCCTTATGCGGTAAAGCTGCAAATTGAAGGTTTCAAAATTGCAGACACAGACAATAGCGCGTTGTTGTCATTTGATTTGTTCTGTGTGGATTACAGCGTTCTCTCTGCATTTCGTTTGCGTTATGGTGTTGAGAACATCATTCTTGCAAAGCCGTTTGTTAAATTGGATGCCAATGGCAAGGGTGGCTTCACGCTGCTGGATGCCTTTGCCAATTTGGCCAGCACAACGCCAGCAGAACCTGAAAAAGTAGAAGCGGATACCAATGCACCGCCGCCTGCGTTTTGGTTGGGCAATCTCAATATTCAAGGTGGTGTGGTTGATTATCGCGATGCCAGCCGTGCGGGTGGTTTCGTTCAGAAAATTGATTTGCCGACTGTTTCGATTAGCGATTTTTATACCAAGAAACGCGAGCACGCTAATCAATTTACCTTAGAAGTCAGTGATACACGCGGCGGCACAGTGCAGTTGGGTGCTGTATTAGAAAGTTTGAAGCCGTTGCAGTTGGATGGTCATCTCGCCATTGATAATCTTGATCTCGCGCCTGCTTGGCAGTGGTTGATGCTGCCGGTTAATTTCAATCTCAAAGCGCCGCATCTTGCTTTCAAAACACAGTTCTCAGTGAAAGCGACTAATGTGTTTGATTTTCAGGCGCTCAATACTTCGCTGGCATTAAAAGATTTGAGTATTTACAGCAAAGACAATGCCGATGTGCCTGTGATTCAGTTGCCCGCATTGGCTGTTAATGATGTGAATGTGAACCTAGTGCAGCAGTCGGTTGTGGTCGGCGGTTTTCAAGCGGATAACGGCGTCATTAATTTAGTGATGGACAAACAAGGTGTAGCAAATTTGCAGACATTGTTTGCGCCGCCTGTGTCAGAAAATCCAACCGCAACTTCTGCATCTACTGAGTCGCAAGTACAGCCAGATACTGCCGCCGCAGCACCGGCAAGTGCGCCACCAGCAGAAGCAAAGCCGTGGGATGTGTTGATTCATAAAATTCGCTTCGATAACTACACCATCAATATTCGTGATGAAAAACCTGCGCAGGTTTTAGCACTCAGCCTGACGCCGCTATCCATTGCTATGGATGAGTGGAAGCCACTTTCACCCGATAAATTTGCTGTGCAAATTCAGAGTGGTATTGCAGGAGAAAAAGTGCCGCAAGCTGGACAGCTGCAAATCAATACGCAGTTGCAGTTGACGCCACTCGTGGCGGACACACAAATCAAACTGGACAAGTTGCCGTTGTCGCTAATTCAGCCGTATGTGCAAGGCGCGGTGCGCGCACAAATTAAAAACGGGCAGCTCAATGCGGCTCTCGATGTGCGTTTTGAATCAGCGGAGAACCCCGTTGTCGGCATCAAAGGCACATCAAATATTCAGCAATTGTTAGTGCAAGAGTTGAATGGTGATAAAAAACTATTGCAGTGGAATGCGTTGGATATTGCAGGCTTGTCTTTCCAATTGCCTGACAATGCATTGAATATTGAAAAAGTGACATTGGACAAACCTGAAACAGGGTTTGTTATTTATAACGATGGTTCAACCAATATCCAAAAACTGTTGGTTGAATCGTCAAAGCCTGAATCAGCAAAAAAATCTTCGGCAACAAAGCCGGCTGTAGCAAAAAATGAGAAACCCGCAGCACCGATGAAGTTGGCTATAGGCAGCATAGATATTCGCAATGCCAATTTGGGTTTTGCCGATATGACCATGAAGCCGAACTTCAAAGTGGCTATGAGCCAGTTGTCGGGTTCTATCAAAGGGCTTTCTTCCAACCCTAAAACGCAGGCGAATATTAATCTGAAAGGCAAAGTAGATCGCTATGCGCCGGTTGTGATCAGCGGAACAATGAATCCTTTAGCCGCTAAGCCGAGTTTAGATACGCATTTTGCGTTTAATAATTTGGAGCTGACAACTTTTACACCGTATTCCGGCACTTATGCGGGCTTCAAAATTAAACAAGGCCAGCTGTCGATCGATCTCAATTACCAGTTGGTCGATAACAAAATTCAAGGCAAGAACAAAATTGTGATGAATCAGTTGCAGTTGGGTGAATCGGTACAGAGCCCTAAAGCAATGGATTTGCCGTTGCGTTTAGCGATTGCGCTACTGCGCGATGAAAACGGTGTGATTGATTTAGGTTTTGAAGTGGGTGGTGATCTCAACGACCCACAATTTTCTGTTGGCGGTATTTTGTGGAAAGTGTTGAGCAATATGGTGATGAAGGTGGTGACTTCACCATTCAAAGCCATTGCTTCACTTGCTGGTGGTGGCGGTGACGCTGCTGAGGGTGTCGACAGAATTGATTTTCTGGCAGGGCAGTCGCAGCTGGATGGCGCGTCTATGGCCAAACTAAAAACAGCAGCAGACTTGCTCAATAAGCGCGCTAGCTTGCGGATTACCGTACAGGGCAATAGTTTGCCGGATGCCGATCGCGCAGCCTTGCAAGATAAAAAGTTGGCGCTGGTTTTGCAGCAAGACAGCAATGCACCGGTGGAAACTTATTTGTCGCCCGTGTCTGCGGTGGATGATGGCGGTGCGTATCGCGCGCTAAATCGTTATTACAAAAAAGCCAAGGCTGAAGATTTAGGCGATGTGCAAAACAAGCTCAAAGCGCAACTGGGTGCAAAAGGCGAGAAACCGGACGGCGACTCCCTCAAGCGCGCCGCTTATGAACAAGCGTGGAAGACAATGCGCAATACGATGGATGTCAAAGATGATGAACTCAGGCAATTGGCATTGGAGCGTGCAACGCAAATTAAAGCGGAATTGGTTGAGAAAAATGCCATCGCACCAGAGCGCGTATTCGTGTTGGATGTGAATGCTGATCCAGAGAAGGCGTCATTGACGACCGCCTTGTCTCTGGATGTGAATTAAATTTCTGCGGCGCGTTTTATTGCGCTGCAGCTTTCAATTCACGACGGCGCCGGTGCAATACTGGCTCGGTGTAACCATTCGGCTGATGCACACCACCAAACACCAATTCACACGCCGCTTGAAACGCAACAGACTCATCGAAGTTGGGTGACATATTGCGATAGTTCGGATCACCCGCATTTTGTCGATCAACTACCACAGCCATGCGTTTGAAAGTTTCTAACACTTGTACGCGTTTGCAAAAATCGTGGCGCAACCAGTTGGCAATGTGTTGACTAGAAATACGCAGCGTGGCGCGATCTTCCATCAAGCCAATGTCATTGATGTCTGGCACTTTGGAGCAGCCGACACCTTGATCGATCCAGCGCACCACATAGCCGAGTATGCTTTGGCAGTTGTTGTCCAATTCTTGCTGAATTTCTTCATCGCTCAATTTGGTGTCGCCTAATAGCGGCAGCGTGAGAATGTCATCAAGGCTGGCGCGCGTACGATTCTGTAATTCTTTTTGGCGTTCAAACACATTCACTTTGTGATAGTGCATTGCGTGCAATGTGGCAGCAGTCGGCGAGGGAACCCATGCCGTATTCGCACCCGCCATAGGGTGTGCAATTTTGGTAGCAACCATTTCTTTCATCAAATCTGGCATCGCCCACATACCTTTACCGATTTGCGCTTTACCAGAAAGTCCACACGCCAAGCCGATATCAACATTCCAATTTTCGTAAGCGCTGATCCACGGTTTTTGTTTCATTTCGTTTTTACGCACCATCACACCAGCTTCCATTGAGGTATGAATTTCATCGCCCGTGCGATCTAAAAATCCGGTGTTGATAAAAATGACGCGTTCTTTTGCAGCGCGAATGCATTCTTTTAAGTTGACGGTGGTGCGGCGCTCTTCGTCCATGATGCCGATTTTGACCGTATTGCGTGCTAAGCCGAGTGCATGTTCAACGCGACCAAAAATTTCGCAAGCAAACGCCACTTCTTCGGGGCCGTGCATTTTGGGTTTAACAATGTATACTGAATTGGTGCGCGAGTTTTTGCGTGTGCCTTTATCTTTCAAGTCGTGCATCGCGATGGCAACGGTAATCATGGCGTCCAAAATACCTTCCGGTACTTCTTCGTCTTTTAATAAAACGGCTTCGTTGGTCATCAAATGCCCAACATTGCGCACCAGCATCAAGGCGCGACCGTGCAGAGTAATCGGCTCGCCTTTTGGGTTGAGTGCATGCAAATCCGGTGCGAGGGTTCGCGTCACTTCTTTGCCATTTTTCAGGAAAGTATCCACCAGCGTGCCTTTCATTAAGCCCAACCAGTTGCGATAAATTTCTGTTTTGTCTTCACCGTCAACAGCGGCGACAGAATCTTCACAATCTTGAATGGTGGTGATGGCAGATTCCAAGGCAACATCTTTGATATGCGCAGGATCATCGCGACCGACAACATGCTCCGCATCAATTTGAATGTCGATGTAAAGACCGTTGTTGCGCAACAAAACATGCGATGGGTTGGATGGATTGCCGTCAGTATTGCGGAACCAGTAACCGGCAAATTGTTCTGGTTTTTTTAGTGCAGTTTTGTCGCCATTCTTTAGCGTGACTTCTAACTGCGCGTTGATGATGGCGTATTTCACCGCATCAGCGTGCGAGCCGTTGGCGAGTGGGGCGACCTCATCTAAAAAATGACGCACATAAGCAATAACTTTTGCACCACGCACAGGGTTGTAACTGTTGCCGCGTTCGCAGCCGTCAGCTTCGTCAATTACATCGGTGCCGTACAGTGCATCGTACAAAGAGCCCCAACGCGCATTCGCAGCGTTCAACGCATAGCGCGCATTTTTTACCGGCACAACCAATTGTGGTCCAGCGAGTGTGGCAATTTCTTCATCGACATGCCCCGTGCTAATACTGAAATCAGCACCTTCTGGCATCAAGTAACCAATTTTTTCTAAGAAGGCTTTGTATTTATCGTGGTCGTGAGGTTTGTCGCAATGCGATTGATGCCAAGTGTCGATTTGTTTTTGCAGCGTGTTGCGTTTGTCGAGCAGGATGTTGTTCTTCGGTCCGAGATCCATCACGATCGATTCAAACGCACTCCAAAAATCTTCTGTGCTGATGTCGAGATCAGGCAGCACTTCATCCGCCACCAAGCGATAAAGTGGTTCAGCAATTTGCAAATTACCTTGAGAAATACGGGGAGTAGTGTGATTGCTCATAGTGGATGACTCTTATTTCAAGGAGGAAAAGCAGAAAAAACAGGTGATTTCTGTATCGCGCGCATGATAGCAGAGCGTGTTGTAAAAATACTTCAAAGCAATACAGCAAAAATGCAGCAAATCTACGCTTTTGGGTAGAAAAATCAGCGCTGAATCCCTAGAATGCCGCCTCCTTTCACCACCCTAGACCCTTACTGGAGACCACCATGTCCATCGGTAATTATGACCGCGATGCTGAGATTGCCCGCCTGAAAAAAGATTGGGCTGAAAACCCTCGTTGGAAAGGCGTTACTCGTCCGTATTCTGCTGAAGATGTTGTGCGTCTGCGCGGCTCGATCAAAGTAGAAAACACCATTGCAAAACGCGGTGCAGAAAAATTGTGGGAAATGGTGACTAAAGGTGCCAAGCCTGCTTTCCGTCCTGAAAAAGATTTCGTGAACTGCATGGGCGCGTTGACTGGCGGTCAAGCGGTGCAACAAGCTAAAGCTGGCGTGCAAGCGATTTACCTCTCTGGCTGGCAGGTTGCGGCAG
Source organism: Pseudomonadales bacterium (assembly GCA_041395665.1). Taxonomy (NCBI): domain Bacteria; kingdom Pseudomonadati; phylum Pseudomonadota; class Gammaproteobacteria; order Pseudomonadales; species Pseudomonadales bacterium. The sequence continues at coordinate 241,659 of JAWLAB010000003.1, read as the reverse complement.
ACAACAACTCTGCATCCACTATGTATCCAGACCAATCTTTGTATCCCGTTGATTCTGTGCCAGCGGTGGTAAAACGCATCAACAACAGTTTCAAGCGCGCTGACCAAATTCAATGGAAAGCCGGTTTGAAGCCAAGCGACGCGGGTTATGTGGATTACTTCCTGCCTATCGTTGCTGACGCAGAAGCAGGCTTCGGCGGTGTATTGAATGCTTATGAATTGATGCGCTCAATGATTGAAGCGGGCGCAGCGGGCGTTCACTTTGAAGATCAGTTGGCTTCTGTGAAGAAGTGCGGTCACATGGGCGGCAAAGTGTTGGTGCCTACACAAGAAGCGGTACAAAAATTGGTGGCTGCGCGTTTGGCGGCGGATGTGGCTGATGTGCCAACTATTGTACTGGCGCGCACTGATGCCAACGCAGCAGATTTGTTGACTTCTGATTTTGATCCAAACGACAAACCGTTTGTGGTTGGCGAGCGCACAGCGGAAGGTTTCTATCGCACACGCGCTGGCATTGAGCAGGCGATCAGCCGTGGTTTGGCTTACGCACCGTATGCTGATTTGTTGTGGTGTGAAACCGCTAAACCTGATTTGGAAGAAGCAAAAGTATTCGCCGAAGCGATCAGAAAACAATATCCCGATCAAATGTTGGCGTACAACTGCTCACCATCATTCAACTGGAAGAAAAACATTGATGACGCAACTATCGCTAAATTCCAGCGCGAATTGTCGGCGATGGGTTACAAGTATCAGTTCATCACTTTGGCTGGTATTCACAATATGTGGCACAGCATGTTCCAGCTCGCATACGCTTATGCGCGCGAAGACATGACTGCCTATGTTGAAATGGTGCAAGAGCCCGAGTTTGCTGCACGCGAAAAAGGTTATACCTTTGTTGCTCACCAGCAAGAAGTCGGCACTGGTTATTTCGATGACATGACGACCGTTATCCAAGGTGGTGCATCATCAGTGACTGCGCTGACTGGCTCGACAGAAGAAGAGCAATTTCATTGATCTTTAGTCGATGAAAGTAAAAAAGCCCGCTGTTTATGCGGGTTTTTTTATGCCACAAAAATAGGTTTGTACTTGCAATCACCGTCAAAAAGCCAATACTGGCAGCCCCATTTGTAGTTGTATTAAGGAGAAAGTCTCATGGCCTTTGAACTTCCCGCATTACCTTACGCAAAAGATGCTCTGGCTCCTCATATCTCAGCCGAAACGCTAGATTTCCACTACAGCAAACACCATCAGGCTTATGTCACCAACTTGAATAACTTGGTGCCGGGCACGGAATTTGAAGGTAAGAGCTTGGAAGACATCATCAAAGCTTCTTCTGGCGGCGTGTATAACAACGCAGCACAAATTTGGAACCACACTTTTTATTGGAACTGCATGAAACCCAACGGCGGCGGTGAGCCAACAGGCGCACTGGCGGACGCCATCAACAAAGCCTACGGTTCTTTTGCGGCATTCAAAGAAAAATTCAGCACGATGGCTGTGGGCAACTTCGGTTCTGCTTGGACTTGGTTGGTGAAAAATGCGGATGGCTCTGTGGAAATCGTCAACATGGGTGCAGCGGGCAACCCACTGACTGAAGGTAAAAAACCACTGCTGACTTGCGATGTCTGGGAACACGCTTACTACATCGACTATCGCAACGCGCGCGCTAAGTATGTGGAGTCTTTCTGGAACTTGGTCAACTGGGATTTTGTTGCCAAAAACTTCGCGTGATACTTCGTTGTATCCGTCATAAAACGCTCCTTTTTAGGGGCGTTTTTTTTCTATATTTCTTATCAAATGGCTGAGAGTGCTTTGTGTCTGTAAAACCGCGCCGTTCTGTTTTGTATATGCCAGCCAATAACACCAGAGCCTTGGAAAAAGCCAAGCAGTTGCCAGCGGATTGCATCGTGATTGATTTGGAGGATGCCGTTTCGCCTGAAGCGAAAATGGAGGCTAGGGCGCAGGCAATTACCGCCGTGCAAGCAGGTGGCTTTGGCTCGCGCGAAGTGGCGGTGCGTATCAATGCCGAGGGTACGCCTTGGTTTGAGGAGGATGTGAGCCAAATCGGCAGCAGTGGTGTGCAGATTGTGGTGCTGCCGAAAGTGGAATCGGCAGAAACGGTCATTGCTGTGGCTGAACGCTTGCCGCAGAGCGCTAAGCTGTGGGCGATGATAGAAACGCCGCGCGGCGTGATGCATGTCGATGCCATCGCTTGCGCCCATCCTTCGCTGGAAGTTTTGGTGATGGGCACTTCGGATTTGGCGAAAGAGCTGCGCGTGCTGCATCGTGCGGATAGAGCGGGTTTGCAGTACGCCTTGGGTCGCTGCGTGTGCGCGGCGCGAGCGGCGGGCCTGGATATTATCGACGGCGTGTATCTCGATTTTCGTGACGAAGCGGGCTTTGCTGCGCTCTGTGAGCAGGGTAAATGGCTGGGGTTTGATGGCAAATCACTGATCCATCCGAGTCAAATCAATGAGGCTAATCGTGTGTTTGCACCCTCTGCCGACGAGGTGTGCAATGCTGAGAAAGTACTTGAAGTATGGCGTGCAGCGGAGCGCGATGGCTCAGGTTTGGCGGTGTTGGATGGCAAGTTGGTTGAGAACTTACACGCGGCAGAAGCGGAGCGAATCTTGCTGTTATCGCAGGCTATCGCACAGAAAACCTAAAGCTATATCTAACATTAAATATATTTCTCAACTTATTGTATTTGTTAAATATTTTATAATTAATCTTCAAGTTTATATTTTAATTGTTTAGATTAAATATATAGTGTAACTACATGATAAATAAACAAATAATGGTTTTAGAGCAAGATGCACTGCGCGGGCGCGGCGAAAGTATGCCAGTGCCTACTTTGCACGCTGTTTTGCAGACACCCATGCAGCCGCCGTTTCCTGCAGGTTTTCAGCAATCCATGTTTGGCATGGGCTGTTTTTGGGGTGCTGAACGCAAGTTTTGGCAGCGCGAAGGGGTATATACAACGGCGGTTGGCTATGCGGGTGGCTTTACGCCCAATCCGCTGTATGAAGAGGTGTGCAGCGGGCTGACGGGCCACAACGAAGTGGTGTTGGTGGTGTTTGATCCTGCCGTCGTCACTTACGGGGCGCTGCTAAAAGTGTTTTGGCAGGGACACAACCCGACCTTAGGCATGCGCCAAGGCAATGACATCGGCACGCAGTATCGCTCAGGGATTTATTGCTTTGACGCAGCGCAGCAGCAAGCGGCTCAAAGCAGTGCGGCGCTGTACCAGCAGGCGCTCAAGCAAGCAGGCAAAGGAGAAATCACAACGGAGATTTTGCCGGCTCCTGCGTTCTATTTTGCCGAGCCCTACCATCAGCAATATCTCGCCAAGAATCCTGACGGCTACTGCCCGCCGATTCACTGTCAGGCGACAGGCTTGCCCAGCTTTCCGTCTTGAATATATTGATAGGCTTCCAAGCATTGCGTCATGTGCGTACGCTGTGTAGGCGTTGCATGCTCGATGAAGCGCGGATGGTAGGCGGTTCCGCCACCAGCCATATCGAGGAACATTTGTGTGAGTCTGGCGAGCTCCGGTAAATCTTCATCCGAAAATCGCTGTGAGGCGCAAATGCTCATCATTCTGCGGTTGGATTGCGTGTGATTTGTCGCGTGCTTGAGACGGTAATCAAAAACCAGCGCATCGCCGGGTTGCGTAGGAATCGTAATCGCCGGTACATCATCCTTTTCCAACCCTAAATGCTTCTCGTGCTTCCACACGTAGCGTTCGCAGAGATTGGCAAATTTGTCGCCAAACAAATGGCTGCCAGGGATGGCGCGAAAGCCGCCGTTATTGGCATCCAGTGGCTCTAAATACAACAGAATTTTGACATGGCGATACTTGAAGAACGCGCCGTATAAATCGGAGTGCCAGTAGGTATCGCCAGTAAAAATATTGCCGTCACTGGCGCGGTACAAATAATCTTCGCCCAGTAGGGAATTAAATATGCCGCTGATAACGGGATGATCGAGTAGAGCAGAAAGCTTGGGATCTCTTTCAATAAATTGCAGCAAGAAGCGACGTGATTTCATGTAGTGCGCTTCGTGCCGCCAGTCCACCACTTCAGACGCATTTTGCTCAAACAGCTGATTGAAGGTGTTTGATACTTCTTCGATGCAATCCTTCAGCAAGCCGGGGATGACCAAATAGCCAAAAGTATCAAAAAGTTTTTTTGCTGATGGGTGAGGATTAATGGTGTGGCGGTCATAGTGCACTCGGCGACATATCTTTTCGTGAATTCTGCACAGCGGCAGACAGCTTAGGATTGATGCCGGTCAAGCTACCACGCCATTCAAGGAAGCACCAACCGTTTTAGTAGCAACCCTATGAATTTACTGGAATTTGTTTCATTGAATTTGATAGGCGCTTTCGGCATGATGGTTCGCCTTTTTTTGATTCACTCACATGTCAGCAGAGTTGCTACAACGCCGTATCGTCGTAACGGGTGCCGCCGGTTTGGTCGGTCAAAACCTGTTGTTGTTGCTGTGTGAGAAAGGGTATCGCAATGTACTGGCGATTGATCGCCACGCGGAGAATCTTGCTATTGCAGCCCGTTTGAATCCCAGTGTGCAAACCTTGTGTGCGGATTTAGCGGAAGCGGGAGAGTGGCAGCAAACTTTTGCTGGTGCGGATATGGTGATACAGCTGCACGCACAAATTACGGCTGTGCAAGATGCTGCATTTGAGCGCAATAACATCGAAGCCACGCGCCATGTGCTCACCGCTTGTCAGCAACACAATGTGCCGTATTTGCTGCATGTCAGTTCTTCTGTTTTGCATTCCGTAGCGGATGATGCTTATACGCGCACCAAGCGAGAGCAAGAAGTTCTCGTGAAAAATTCAGGTATTGCACACTGTATTTTGCGTCCCACGCTAATGTTTGGTTGGTTTGATCCGAAACATTTTGGTTGGTTGTCACGCTTTATGGCGCGCACACCGATATTTCCTATTCCGGGCGACGGCAAGTTTTTACGCCAACCACTATACAACCGCGATTTTTGTCGCGTGATCTTGGCCTGCTTGGAAACGCAGAGGGCAGGCGATGCTTATGATATAGTCGGTCGCGAAGATATCGACTATGTATCCATTATTAACACGATTCGTGATGTTAAAGATTTGCATACACTGATTTTGCATATCCCGTTTGCTTTTTTTGATGTGTTGTTGAAAGTGGCTGCAAAGCTCATGCGCCAGCCACCGTTTACCAGCGCACAATTGCATGCATTGTCGGCGGGTGATTATTTTGTTGGTGTCGATATTGAACAAGAATTTGGCGTGAAACCAACGCCGTTTTTACAGGCGATACGAGAAACTTTTTTGCATCCTATTTATTCATTCATTGTGGTTAAGCGTTAGTTGGCAATGACAGTGACAACAAAAAAAATTGCTGTTTTAGGTGGTGGTCCCATGGGTTTGGCAGCTGCATGGCGTTTGCTGAAGCAGGGGCATCAAGTCAGTCTTTTTGAAGCGGGCGATCGTTTAGGCGGCATGTCGGCTTCATTTGATTTTGAGGGCCTGCCTATCGAACGATTTTTTCATTTTTTGTGTACCACGGATCATGATTATTTTGAATTGCTAAATGAATTAGGGATTGCTGATCAGTTGCGTTGGGTGAATACCCGCATGGGTGTATTCCACCAAAAAAAATTGTACAACTGGGGGGAGCCTTTTGCGCTGCTGAAATTTCCAGGACTGTCTCTGCTGGAAAAAATTTGCTATGCATTCAAAGTGATGTATTGCAAACATCTGAAAGATTTTTCTGAGCTGGATAAAAAAACGGCGACGGCGTGGTTGAAAAATATGTTGGGAGAGAGGGCGTATTCCATTCTGTGGGAGCCGCTGCTGTCGCTGAAGTTTTATCAATTTAAAGATGAAGTGTCAGCTGCGTGGATAGCTGCTCGCGTGCAGCGCGTCGCGCACAGTAGACAAAGTCTATTTAAAGAAAAACTGGGCTATCTAGAGGGTGGCTCAGATACTTTTCTGCATGCTATAGAAAGGGCCATTCGTGAAAAGGGCGGTGATATCCACTTGGCTACGCCGATTGAGCGAGTGCAAGTGAGAGATGGAAAAATTGACGGCTTAAAAATTGGCGATGAAATTCGTTCATTTGATGCGGTGATTTCAACGATTCCACTGCCTTATGTGGCGCGCATCATTCCCGATTTGCCACAGGCGGATTTAGACAAGTTGGCAGCAATTCGCAATGTGGGCGTGGTGACTGTCAAGCTGAAATTAACGCAATCACTGACACCTTATTTTTGGTTAAACATTACTGATACGCGTTACGGCATCCCAGGTGTTATCGAATACACCAACCTGAATCCTTTACCAGATACGGTTGTCTACATTCCATACTACATGCCGCAAGACAACGCCAAATACAGTTGGGATAACGAGCAATTTCGTTTGGAAACGATCAAGTGTTTGCAAGATATCAATCCCAACTTTGATGAAAGTTGGATTAAAGCCATGCATGTATCGCGCTATTTCTACGCGCAGCCAGTTTGCACGACTAACTTCCTAGAATCTTTGCCACCGATGAAAAGCGCAATCGAAGGCTTCTTTATGGCGGATACGAGCTATTACTACCCGCAAGATAGAGCGATTACTGACAGCATAAAAATGGGTAATCGCTTGGCGGACATGGTTGTATGAATCTTATCGTAAGAAAAATTGTAGAAGACTTTCTTACGCTGCAATTCATTAAATTTTTCTTTTCTGCGCTTGCTGCTGCGGCAGTTAATTTTTTAGTGCGATTAGTGTTGGATCCCTATGTTGGCTATTCCTACGCAATCGTCATTGCTTATGTTGTCGGAACAATTTTTGCTTTTTTCCTTTATCAGCGCAAAGTTTTTGGCGATGGTATTCGCCCCTTGTGGCAGGAAACATTTCTCTATGTTTTTGTCACTTTGGCTGCAATGGCACAGACTTTAATTATTAGTATTGTGCTGGCAGATCACTTTTTCCCCGCAATTAATTTGCTGTGGTATCCCAAAGAGCTGGCGCATGTGATTGGTATGGGCGTGCCTATGTTTAGCAGTTTCCTTGGGCATAAATATCTAACATTCAGCCAGCACACAATTCCTGATTGATTTTTTCTTTAACAAGCTAGATAGGAACGATAGTCATGTTGCATCCACATTTTCACGCTAAAACGCGCCCTGATCATCCTGCTGTTATCATGGCAAGCACAGGTGAAACGATTTCGTTTGGGCAACTAGAAGTGCGTTCCAATCAAATTGCACATCTGATGCGCAGTCATGGTTTACAGCGCGGCGATCACATGGCGTTTTTGTTGGATAACCATGTGCGTTTTTTTGATTTGGTGTGGGGGGCAACGCGCGCTGGGCTTTATTTCACGCCGATCAGTTATTACCTGCAACCGGATGAAATCGAATACATCATCAATAACTGTCACGCCAAAGTGTTGGTTGTGGCAGAAAAATTTTCTGACAAAATCAAACCGATTTTAGAAAAAATTCCCGAAGTCAAAGTCTGTTACATGATGGATGGCGTGCAAGCCCCCTTTCAAAGTTGGGAACAGGCAACAGCGGCCATGCCGACTACGCCGATTGCCGATGAATCAGAAGGTCGTGAAATGTTGTATTCCTCTGGTACAACAGGTCGCCCGAAAGGTATTAAGTTTCCATTAAGTGAAGGCGGTTTGGGCGAAGCGCCGGATATTGTGCGCTCGGTGGGTTTGGCGCAGTTCATGGGTGTTAATCATGAAACAGTTTCGCTGTCGACTTCACCGTTGTATCACTCTGCGCCGCTTGGCTTTGCAACGGGCTGTCATCGTTTGGGTTCGACAGTTGTCATCATGGAAAAATTTGATGAAGAAAAAGCGTTGCAGTTGATTGAAAAATACAAGATCGCGTACAGCCAATGGGTGCCAACCATGTTTGTGCGCTTACTAAAATTACCGGAAGCGGTGCGGCAAAAATACGATGTATCCAGCATGAAATTTGCTATTCACGGTGCAGCACCATGCCCCGCAGAAGTGAAGCAAAAAATTATGGCGTGGTGGGGACCGGTGTTGTGGGAGTTTTATTCTGGCTCTGAGCGCAACGGGATTTTCATGGTCAGCCCGCAAGAGTGGTTGGCGCATCCGGGCACGGTTGGTAAATGTGTGGATGCCAAAGTGCATATCGTGGATGACGAAACGGGTGAAGAATTGCCAGCCGGACAAATTGGCACAATTTATTGCTCGCAAGGCACCAATTTTGATTACCACGGTGATGCGGATAAGAAAAAATCCATCACCATTCGCGACGGCTGGACCACGATTGGCGATGTCGGTTATCTCAATGCTGACGGCTATTTATTTCTCACCGACAGAAAGTCTTACATGATTATTTCTGGCGGCGTGAATATTTATCCGCAGGAGACAGAAGATTGCTTAATCACGCATGACAAAGTGTTTGATGTGGCGGTCTTTGGTGTGCCGCACCCAGAAATGGGTGAGGAAGTGAAAGCGGTGGTGCAACCAATGAACTGGCAAGAGGTTGGCCCAGCCTTAGAAAAGGAATTGATCGAATTCTGTCGTTCAAAAATCAGTGCTATCAAATGCCCACGCAGTATTGATTTTGAAAGAGAATTGCCGCGTGAAGAAACAGGGAAAATTAAAAAGCGTTTGATTAAAGATCGCTATTGGCAAGCAGGGCAGTCCATTGGTTAATCAATCCAATATTGATCTGGTGCTGTTTGATTTTGGTGGTGTCTTTACGGCATCACCTTTTTTTGCTGTTGAAGCGATGGCAAAAGAAATGGCTGTCGATGTTGAGCAATTTTCGGAATTGATGTTTGGCGCCTATCACTTAGATACAGATCATCCTTGGCATCAGTTAGAGCGCGGCGAGCTCAGTTTTGATGAGGCGCGCGAGCAAATCATTGCATTGGGTAAACAAAATGATCTCACAGTTGATCCGTTGGATTTGTTGATACGCATGGCGAGCGGTCAGTTAATGCAAGAGGCAATGATTGATGTATTGTGTGAAGTCAAAGCAGCTGGTTTTGCCACAGGTATTATCACTAACAATGTGCGCGAGTTTCGTGATGGTTGGCGTGCGTTGATGCCAGTCGACGAATTGATTGATTGTGTGTTTGATTCCAGTGAATTGGGTATGCGCAAACCCAACCCTGCGATTTACCAACACGCGCTGCAAGCAATGGGTGATGTGCCACCAGAGCGCGCAGTGTTTTTGGATGATGTTGAGCAGAATGTTTTGAGTGCAAAAAATCTTGGCATGCAGGGCATTCAAGTGACCCAAGATACGCAGACGGCGATTGCTACTTTAAAAACCTTATTGCGCTTGTGAGGTGATATCTGGCAGATAGTCAGCGCCGAGGTAGGCTTCAATCACTGCTGGATTTTTCTGCACTTGCTCTGGTTTTCCTTCCGCAATTTTTTTGCCGTAATCCAATACGGTGATGTAATCACACAGCCCCATCACCAGTTTTACATCGTGCTCAATCAATAATACGGTGATGCCGTCCTGGCGAATACGCAGCAATAATTCGCGCAATTCTTCTGTTTCTGTTGGGTTCATGCCTGCTGCGGGTTCATCAAGCGCGAGCAAGAGAGGTTCGGTGGCAAGTGCGCGTGCAATTTCTAATTTACGCTGAAAGCCGTAAGGCAAATCAGCGGCGCGTTTGTCGTGAACATAAGCAGGAAGACCTACATAATTCAACAATTCGATAGCGCGTTGTTGTATCGCGGCTTCTTCTTTGCGCTCTCGCGAATGTCGCAGCACTGCGCCCAACGCGCCAGTTTTAGTGCGTGGATGGCGACCAATCATCACATTCTCTAATGCCGTCATATTGCTAAACAGGCGAATGTTTTGAAAAGTTCTGGCGATACCGTGTTGCACGATTTGATGCGGCGGTGCATTCAAAATATCCTGATCGCGCAGCAATAGTTTTCCTGTATCCGCTTGATACAAGCCAGTCAAAATATTGAACAGCGAAGTCTTGCCTGCGCCATTGGGGCCGATAATGCCGTAGATGGTTTTTGCAGGTACGCTAAAAGAAACGCCATCCAATGCGCGCAAGCCACCGAAACTTTTACCGATATTTTGTGCTTGCAGCAGCGGGGCGGTTTGCATATCAGCGGCTACCAAAACGCGCAGGCCACAGACCTTGCGGTTTGTACAACATGGTGGCGACGAGCGTTACGCCGAACAACAACATACGCAGGTTTTCGGGGTCAATAATCACGCGCCCCATCAAGGCTCTTTGTGCGGGGATGGCGAGATCGCGAAAGATTTCTGGCGTGATTGTCAATAACACCGCGCCGAGAATCACGCCCGCAATATTGCCCATGCCGCCTAAAACCACCATGCATAACACCATGATGGATTCGAGCAAAATAAAACTTTCTGGGCTGACAAAACCTTGAAAGCCGGCAAACAAACCGCCCGCGACACCGCCAAAAGATGCGCCCATGGCAAAGGCGAGCAGTTTGATATTGCGTGTGTTGATGCCGCAGGCTTTGGCTGCCATTTCATCTTCGCGCACCGCCATCCACGCGCGTCCAATGCGTGAGTTTTGTAAACGAATCGAAATAAAAATCACCACGCAGGCGAGCAACAAAAATAAGTAGTAGTAAAAATAAACGGAAGTGATGCGCAAGCCGAGAAAAGAAAAAGATGTGGCAGGAAAAAGCGGATCAATCAAATTGATGCCTTGCGGGCCGTTGGTCAAATTGAAGGGGCGATCGAGATTGTTCATAAACAAACGCACAATTTCGCCAAATCCTAAAGTAACTATCGCTAAATAATCGCCGCGCAAACGCAAAGTCGGTGCGCCTAGTAACACACCAAAAAATCCAGCGACCACCGCACCCAAAGGCAAAATTACAAAAGGCGACCAGTGCAAACCCAAATGCGGCGAAGCGAGCAGGGCGTACAAATACGCACCGATGGCGTAAAACGCGATATAGCCGAGATCCAGCAGCCCCGCGTAACCGACCACAATATTCAAGCCCAGCGCGAGCATGGCGTAGAGCAGCACAAAATCCAGCGTGCGCACCCAACCACTGCCGAGCGTCATGCCGGTCAGCAGCGGCAGTAGCAGCGCGGCCAGTACCACCAAGGCATAGCCCATCCAAATGCGGCGTGGAATAGCAGTTGTCATCAGGCTCGCTCGACCGTGGCTTTGCCGAGCAACCCGGATGGCTTCAATACCAACACGGCAACCAGCACGAGAAACGCGAAAACATCTTGGTAATTGCTGCCCAGCACACCGCCGGTGAGATCGCCGATGTAGCCAGCGCCCAAGCTCTCAATCAATCCCAATAGCAGTCCACCCACCACAGCGCCAGTGAGATTGCCGATGCCGCCCAGCACTGCCGCTGAAAAGGCTTTCAAGCCCAATATAAAGCCCATGTAAGGGTCAGCTTGCCCGTAATTGGCGGCGACTAGAAATCCGGCCAAAGAGCCCAGTGCAGAACCGATAGCAAAAGTGGCGGCGATGATGCGATTGACATTGATGCCCATCAGCTGCGCCACTTGGCCATCTTGAGCGGTGGCGCGCATGGCGCGACCGAGCTGCGTGCGGTTGACCAGCAGCCACAAACCGATCAAAGCAATGGCTGATACCAGCACAATGGCAACTTTGGTGGGCGTTAAGCTGGCGTAAGCAAAGGTGAAAGATTGTGTCGGCAGGATGTCAGGGAAGCGTTGATAGCCGCGCCCCCAAATCATCATCGCCACATTTTGCAGAATGATAGAAACGCCAATCGCTGTGATCAGTGGCGCAAGGCGTGGGGCGTTGCGTAGCGGTCGATAGGCAATGCGTTCAATGCTCATGCCGAGCAGCATGCAGGCGGGAATGGTGATAAAGAGCGCCAGCGTGATGCACAGAAACGGCGGCAAACCAAAAACTGTCATCAATACATTGAGCAGGGTGATGGAAATCATCGCACCCATCATGGTGACTTCGCCGTGCGCGAAGTTAATCAAGCCGAGAATGCCGTAAACCATGGTGTAGCCCAAAGCGATCAGGGCGTAAACACTGCCCAGGATGATGCCGTTCGCCAGCTGTTGTGCGAGGATTTCCATGGTGGAGGCGAGCTGCGCTTACTGATCGCTAGCTGTCAGCGCAAATTGCCACTGACCATTGCGTACTTGATAGATAGACACGGGGCTGTTGAGCAAATCGCCTTTGGCATCGAAGCGAATATTGGAGGTCAGACCTTGGTACTCCATTTTCGCTAACAAGGGGCGGTATTTTGCTGGATCAATGCTGCCAGCTTCTTGCATCGCCTTTGCCATCATGCGCATGGCATCGTAAACATAAGGTGCGTACAGCTGGATCACGCCGTACTTGGCTTCAAATTTCTGTTTGAACTCTGGGCCGCCTTTCATATTGCTCAGTGGAATGCCGGGGAGAGAGCCGATCACGCCTTCGGCATCATTGCCGGCCAATTTCAGAAACTCGGCGGTGTAAACGCCATCGCCACCCATAAAAGGCATGGTGATGCCCAGCGCGCGCATTTGTTTCACCATCGGTGCGCCTTGTGCGTCCATGCCGCCGAAGAACAACAGCTGTGCGTCTGAACCTTTGATGTTGGTGAGAATGGCGTTGAAGTCGGTGGATTTATCGGTAGTGAACTCGTGCTTCACGATGGTTGCGCCCAGAGATTCTGCCGTTTTAGCGAATACATCGGCCAAGCCTTGCCCGTAAGCGGTGCGGTCATCAATGATCGCCAGCTTCTTCATGCCTAATGTATTTACCGCGTAGCGTGCCAATTGCTTGCCTTGCTGGCTGTCGTTAGCCATGACGCGGAATGCGCCGGAAAAGCCTTGGGCGGTGTAAGCGGTGGCCGTAGCAGAAGGGGAGATTTGCACCAAGCCAGCATCGTGGTAAATCTTCGATGCGGGAATGGAAGTGCCGGAATTGAGATGCCCAATAACGCCGCTGACACCGGCATCAACCAAGCTTTGCGCCACCTGTGTGGCGGTACGCGGGTCAGCCATGTCGTCTTCCGACATCAACTCAAAGTGGGCGGTTTTGCCACCGATTTGCAGGTTTTCGTTGTTGAGCTCGTCTATCGCCAAGCGAATAGCGTTTTCATTGTCTTTGCCGAGATGCGCTTGCGGACCCGTCAGCGGGGCGGCGTGACCAATGCGAACCGTGAGCGTGTTGCTATTTGCACTGTTATCGGCAGGCGTGGAAGTTGTTGCAGGAGATTTGCCACAACCAGTCAGTAAAGCCGCAGAAGCTAGGAGACCGCAGGCAGCCATCATCGGTAAACGCATGAGAAAAGTCCTTGATTTTCAAGATGCAGGATTATCCTTGCGGGCTGCTGGCAATGTCAAAACTTTACGATTGCAGGCACAGAAAGCAATTTTTTTGGCCATGAAAACTACGATATTTGCAAGTATTTACAGTCTTTCCTTTTGAAAAAAAATACGGGTAGAATGGCCGCTCGAAATCGGCACCCCCAATAAAAAGGACAGTGCGGATCTTGATAAACCCTACGGAGCAAACTAGAACCATGAGCAGCATTGAAGAACGCGTTAAGAAGATCGTTGCAGAGCAACTCGGCGTTAAAGAAGAAGATGTTAAAAACGAAGCCTCTTTTGTAGAAGATTTGGGCGCAGATTCTCTGGACACTGTTGAGCTCGTCATGGCTCTGGAAGAAGAGTTTGATATTGAGATTCCAGATGAAGAAGCTGAGAAGATTACAACTGTTCAGTTGGCGATTGACTACGCCAATACTCATCTGAAATGAGGTTGAGCCGTTTAGCGGCTCGCTCACCATCTGTTATCAATTGAAAAGCCGTTACTTTGCAGTGCGGCTTTTCTTTTTGGTCGTGACATAACGAGGAAATTTAGGCGTGTTAGGCAGAAGAGTGGTAGTTACAGGTCTGGGCATGGTTACGCCGTTGGGCAACACCGTCGCTAGTACATGGGAAGGCGTGTTGGCATCGAAAAGTGGTATTGCGCCGATTGAACACTTCGATGCTTCGCCGTTCACCACGCAATTTGCCGGCAATATTCGCGGTTTGGATATTGAGCAGTACATGCCCTTGAAAGATGCGCGCAAAATGGACGCATTTATTCAGTATGGCTTAGTCGCCAGCATTCAAGCAGTTGAAGACAGCGGTTTTGTGGTGACAGAAGAAAATGCGGATCGCTGCGGTTCTGCGATTGGTTCTGGTATTGGTGGTATTGGTGCGATTGAAGAAAGCCGCGATTTGATCAACACCAAAGGCCCCCGTCGTATTTCGCCGTTTTTTGTGCCGGGCAGCATCATCAATATGGTCTCTGGTAACTTAGCGATCAAATACGGTTTGCGCGGCCCAAATATCGCCGTCACTACCGCTTGCACAACAGGCACGCATAACATCGGTTTGGCTGCACGCATGATTGCACTCGGCGAAGCAGACATGATGGTCGCCGGTGGTGCAGAAATGGCATGCACACCCGTGGGTTTGGGTGGCTTTGCCGCAGCGCGTGCGTTGTCGACACGCAATGACAATCCAGCCGCAGCGAGTCGCCCTTGGGATAAAGACCGCGACGGTTTTGTACTCGCCGACGGCGCAGGCATTGTGGTGTTGGAAGAATACGAAAGCGCCAAACAACGCGGTGCAAAAATTTATGCAGAGTTGTGCGGTTTTGGTATGAGCGATGACGCTTATCACATGACTTCGCCACCAGAAGATGGCAACGGTGCAGCGCGTTCCATGATGAATGCATTGCGCGATGCAAAAATTAATGCAGCAGATTTGCAATACATCAACGCGCATGGCACTTCCACACCAGCGGGTGATGTTGCGGAATGTCGCGCAGTCAAAAGTGTGATGGGTAATGCCGCTGCGCAAGTTGCCGTGAGTTCAACTAAATCCATGACCGGACATTTGTTGGGTGCAGCCGGCGCGATTGAAGCAATTTTTTCTGTGTTGGCCATTCGCGATCAAGTCGCGCCGCCAACCATCAATTTAGATAATCCAGACGACGGCTGTGATTTGAATTTTGTGCCGCATCAACCACAAACCATGACAATTCGCTACGCGATGTCGAACTCGTTTGGTTTTGGTGGCACTAATGGCACGCTGCTGTTCGGAAAAATCTGACGCGTAGCTGGTGGTAGCCGTGCAATCAGTGGCTATTCCTCAAAATTGGGAACGCGCTGTTTCTTACGGTGATGGTTTTTTTGAAACTGTCTTGGTTGTCGATGGTAAAGCGCCGTTATGGGCTTTCCATCGTGCGCGATTGATTGATGCGGCAAAGCGTTTACGCATGGATTGCGACATCGCCACTATCGAAAATAGTTTTCAACAATGTGCGAAACAGCAATCGCTAGCGGTCGTAAAAATTATTGTGGCACGCAGCGGCGGTCAGCGTGGCTATTCACCAGCAAACACCAATTACTCCGTCAGTATTAAGGCTTATCCGGCACCACAATTCTCGCAGCAGCGCATTACACAAGGCCTGCGTTTGCATTTGTGTCGTCAGCGTGTAGCACACAATCCTGCACTGGCAGGCATCAAGCATCTCAGTCGTTTAGAACAAGTATTGACGACAGGTGAACTGAACAAATCACTTTATGACGACGGCTTGATGTTGGATACACAAGGTAGTGTGATTGAGGGCATCAGTAGCAATGTATTTGTTTTGCAAAAAAACACATTGCTGACACCAAACTTGAAATCCTGTGGTGTTGCAGGCGTGATGCGTGCTTTTGTTTTGCAGCAACTCGCCGCAGATATCGGCATGGCAGTCGAAGAAACACGCCTGACATTACAAGACTGCTTGAATGCAGAGGGAATGTTTCTCTGTAATAGCGTGATTGGCATTGTGCCTGTGCAATCTATCGGTGTGAGCAAAATTGCACTGCATACAGAGACGGTAACAAAAATTTGGCAAAAACTTTCTATGCTCGGCTATGCGAGGCTTTATGGCTAAGTTTACTGCGCGTTATGTTGTACAAACTTTGGTATTTCTTTTTCTTATCTCGGTTTTATACGGTGTTTGGGAGGTTAACCGTACGCTATACAGGCCGATCAAGTTGGATAACGACACACATACAGTTTTGGTCGGTCAGGGGGAGACGCTGACCAGTGTAGTGATGCGTTTAGCTGATAAAGGTATCGTTCGTCATCCTAAATGGTTATTGGTTTACGCGCGCTGGAAAAATCAAACACATATCCGTGCAGGGGAATATGAGTTGCAACAGGGAATAACAGGCGAAGCCCTATTACAGAAACTAGCATCTGGTAAAGTGATTCAGTACCAAGTTACTTTGATTGAAGGAAGTACATTTTCAGATGCAATGAAGTTGCTGCTGAGCCAGAAAAAATTAATTGATGATGTCACTCATCTTAAAGATGAAGATTATAAGAAGCTATTAGGCTTTGAAAGGAATAAAGCGGAAGGCTACTTTTTTCCAGACACATACAGCTTTGTCAGTGGTATGAAAGTGTCAGATGTGCTGCGAGTTGCTCACGGCAGAATGAAATCTATCTTAGAAGAAGAATGGAAAAATAGAGCGCAGAACCTTCCCTATAAAACCTCGTATGAAGCGCTTACTATGGCAAGTATTATTGAAAAAGAAACAGGCGCTGCTCATGAAAGAAAACAAATTTCTGGGGTTTTTGTGCGCCGGATGCAGAAGGGCATGAAACTGCAGACGGATCCAACAGTCATTTATGGTTTGGGGGCTGGATTTACAGGCAACCTAAAACGAAGTCATTTGAAAGAACCTTCACCATGGAATACTTATGTGATTGACGGTTTGCCGCCTACACCAATCGCCATGCCGGGGCGTGCGGCTATCAATGCAGCACTGCATCCTGCAGAAGGCAATACGCTATTTTTTGTGGCTAAAGGCGATGGCACGCATACTTTTTCAGAGACGCTGGTTCAGCACCAAAATGCTATAAACGAATATCAGCTGCGTAAAAACGACAACTATCGCTCATTGCCACCGCCTGCTGCAGTAGAGCAACAGCAACAAGAGCCCGCGCCATGAGTACAGCAAGAGGAAAATTTATTACTGTTGAAGGCGGGGAAGGTGTTGGTAAATCGACCAATATTCATTGCATTGAAACCTTTCTACACTCGCAATCTATTCCCTTCATCAAAACACGCGAGCCTGGCGGCACGCCGCTGGCTGAAGAAGTGCGTCAATTGTTGTTGGCGCCACGCGAAGAAGCTGTTTGTGAAAAAACAGAACTGTTATTGATGTTTGCTGCGCGCGCACAACATTTACAGCAGGTGATTTTGCCGGCATTACAGCGCGGTGAGTGGGTACTGTGTGATCGCTTTACGGATGCCACTTACGCTTACCAAGGTGGTGGCCGCAAGCTATCTATTGAAACTATTTTTATATTAGAAACGCTGGTGCAAGGTGAGTTGCAGCCCGATTTAACATTATTGTTGGATGTGGATGTCAGTACAGGCATGGCACGCTTGAGTAATCGTGATCACATTGATCGCTTTGAACGCGAACAGCACAGCTTTTTTGAAGCAGTGCGCGCTATGTATCGCCAACGCGCAAAACAGTTTCCTGAGAGATTTCGCATTATTGATGCAGGCCAGCCTTTGATGGCAGTGCAGGAAAATATTGTTCACTGTTTGCAAGAATTTATTGCGAGCTGCACATCTTCATGAGTAGCAATACTGTATTGACATTGGCGCCATTGCCGTGGCAAGCATCACTTTGGCAATCCTTGGTTGAGCGTAATGAACAGCGGCGTCTACCCCATGCGTTGTTGCTGCACGGTACCGCAGGAATCGGGAAAGGGCATTTGGCGCGATTACTAGCACTTTCACTGTTGTGTGAAAAACCACAACAGCATTTACCTTGCCGCAGCTGTTATGCCTGCCAAATGTTTGCGGCCGGTTCTCATCCGGATTTTTTTCTCGCTGATAATCATTACGGTCTCGATAAAATCGATGGCGATGACGAACCTAAAAAATCAAAAACGAAAAAAACGGCTGTGCCGAGCAAACAAATTAAAATTGATTGCATCCGTGATTTAATTCAATTTGGTGTGCAAACAGCACACCAAAATGGCAAGCGCGTCGCTTTGATTGAGCCTGCGGAGTGGATGAACCACAATGCCGCCAATGCACTGCTGAAAACACTGGAAGAGCCAGGCGAGGATATGCACATCATTCTCGTTTCGCATCAACCTTCGCGTTTATTGCCGACACTACGCAGCCGCTGCCAAGCATTGTTTTGTCCAACACCCAGCAAAGAGCAGTCAATACAGTGGTTACAACAGCAGCAGATTTCGGCGGATCGTGCTCAGGTTGTTCTATCTTTTACACATAACGCCCCCTTAAAAGCACTGGACGCTGCGAACGAACAGCATGATGTGTTGCACAAAGAAACTATGGAAACTTTGAGTGCTGCTCGCAATGGAGACATGAATTATCTGTCTGCTGCAGAATCACTTGCCAAACAAGATCCCGTGATTATTTTGGATTGGTGGTTGACGCTAGTGCATCAACAAACACGCAGTAATCCTCGTGCAGCTTTGTTAAAGTTTTATGACTCTTTGTTGGTGGCACGGCGAAAAATATTAGGCACAGCTAACCCCAATGCGCGGATGTTGTTAGAAACATTGCTCATTGAGTGGATGTTACTCAGTTAATTAGTAGGTGAAGTATGAAAAGACCCGTTTGGCTATTTAGTATGGACAGTGAGCGATTTTCTGCCGCACCGATGACAACGGGCGGTTTGAAAGCCTGCTTTCAAAAATACGGTAAGACAGCAGAAAGTACGGATATTGAGCTAGTACATTTTTTAGTGCGGGAAAATATCGAACCTTGGTTTCAAGAACAGTGGCTCAAGCAGTGTTTACCTCTGGCGGAACAAGCTCTGTCGCAAGGCTTACAACCTGTTGTCGGCTTTAGTGTTTATACATGGAATGCCGCCGAGTTTATTAACCTCATTAAACGCATACGCCAAAGCTGCCCGGCAATTTGGATTATTCTCGGTGGGCCGCATGTGCAACAAGTGGAAGATTATTTGTTGATTGATCCTGTCGATGCTATCGCCATGGGTGAAGGTGAATTTACTTTTGTCGATTGGTTAGACAGCGCACATCTTAAAAATTGGCGCAGTATTGATGGCTTGGCTTTCGTTGAGGACGGCGCAATCGTTAAGAATGCCACGCGCGCGCGCACCACCGATCTCTCTGTTTTTCCTTCTGCATTGGAGGTTATTCCATTAACGGATGATGAAGGGAAACCGCTGTACGAATCTGTGGCGTATGAAACCAGTCGAGGCTGTCCGTTCAAGTGCTCGTTCTGTGAGTGGGGCACAGGCATGTTGGGCACCAAGATTTATCAATTCCCTTTAGAGCGCACGCGTAGCGATTGGGAAAAAATCGTTAACGCTGGTATCGCCAATATCTGGCTTGCAGATTCCAATTTTGGTGCGCTGAAAGAAGATATCGAAAAAACCCGCATTGTCTGTGAGTTGAAAGATAAAACAGGCTTGCCTTCAACTTTTGCAACATCTTGGTCTAAGAAACACAACCCGCGCGTGCAAGAAATTGTGCTGATGCTCAATCAACACGGCTTGTTGCCTCATTATCAATTGGCCTTGCAAACCTTAACGCCTTTGGCGCTTGAATTATCCAATCGCAAAAACATGGCGGCGAATGAGTACGAGCCAATTGCTAAGGCGATGGCAGAAGCGGGTGTGCCGATTGCTGCAGAATTAATTTGGGGATTGCCCGGCGATAATTTGGCGGATTTCGAGCGCAATCTCGATAAGTTGATTGCCACTTTTCCAAATGTAAATATTTTTACTTACAACTTATTGCCTGGCACAGAGTTTTACGAAAAGCGTTTTGAGTATGAAATCGAAGCCGTGCCAGTGGCTGGTTATGGTCGCGCAAAAGGCGAGTATGTGATTGGCTGCCACACTTTTAGTGTGGAAGAAGGGCTAGAAGGTTACTTCTTGATTGCTGCACACATGGTGTTAGTACATGGCACTTTATTGCCATTCACTATTCGTTATTTAGCATTAGAAGCGAGTATTCCTGCCTCGCCATTGATGCGCGCTATTTTGAAACATTTGCTAAAACATTTTGGTCACATCATTACCACATCGCCTGTGAATGAATTGACTGTGCATGAAAAACTAAAAATTTACGAAAATCGTGCCGAGCTTTATGTGGCATTGTTTGATGATATTGATCTCAGCTTCGCGCTCATTCGTGAGGCAATTAACGAGTGGCTAGTGGAGCATGGTGCAAGCGCCGCCTTGCACCAGCGTGTAGATTGGATGTTGGATTTAGATAAAGCCTTGTGCCCGCGCAAAGGCAATCCTTCAACAGAAATTCATCATTTTTCTTGCGATGCACCACGCATTATTCAAGCACTGGAAGCCATGGATTTACCGCCTGCAGCCGCTTTTCAAGGCGACAGCTCTCTGACAGTGAAGTACCCAGGCGGTGTTGGCACGGTACTCAAAGATCCAGACGGCGGTAATTGGATGCGCGGCGATTGGTCCTTGACGAATGAAACGATGATTAATGTGATGGATGCCACACAAGTGGGTGCCGTATTGAGCTGAAAGCTATTGCCAGTGGCTAGCTCGAACAGCACAATGCTGTAAACATAAATAGACAATAATGATAGGTATGCCGTCGCTATGCAGAACACGATCCTTTTGGTTGAAGACAATGCTGACGATGAATTGCTTGCTTTGCGCGCACTGCGCAGCTGTAAGCAGGTGCAGGATGTTATCGTCGTCCGTGATGGTTCTGAGGCCTTAGATTATTTGTTTGGCAGTGGGCTATACAGCGAGCGAGACACTCGCGAACAGCCTAGTTTAATTCTGCTGGATATGAAATTACCTAAACTCAATGGTTTAGATGTGTTGCGCCGTGTGCGCCAAGATCCACGTACGCGTTATCACCCCGTTGTACTGATGACTTCTTCACGCCAAGAAACAGACATCATTGCTGGCTACAGCCTCGGCGCAAATAGCTATGTACAAAAACCGGTCAACTTCGATGAATTTGCTGAGGTGATTCATGATTTGGCCAAATATTGGATAGAAGTGAATCGCACGCCGAATTTATCCATTAACAGCAACTGAGTTGAACACAGAGAGTCGAAGACTGTATGTATCTGAATGTTCTAATTATTGATGACAGCGAAGACGACGCACTGTTGTTGGTGCGTGAGCTGAATAAAAACGGCTACGAGTTGCAGTTTGAGCGTGTCGATACACGTGAAGCGTTAACAAAAGCGTTGGAGCAAAACCACTGGCAATTGGTCATTGCTGATCACACGCTGCCTGGGTTTGATTCGGCAGACGCGCTGAAAATTGTCAAAAAATCGGGCATGGATATTCCTGTCATCATTGTGTCAGGGACCATTGATGAATCAGTGGCTGTTAGTGCTATGCGCAGCGGCGCGCAAGATTTCATCATGAAAGACAAATTGGCGCGTTTGATTCCTGCGATTGAACGCGAGTTGCGCGATGTGGAAACGCGTAAAGCACGCAATCAAGCCGAGCAAGCTTTATCACATATTGCTTATCACGATTCACTCACCAATCTTGCCAATCGTTCTTTACTGAATGATCGCTTGGAACAAGGCTTGGTACGCGCGCGGCGTGATAATTCGTTGCTGGCTGTTTTGTTTATTGATTTAGACCGCTTCAAAATTATTAACGACACTTTTGGTCACACTACGGGTGATATGTTGTTACAAAGTGCGGCAGATCGCATACGCAAAGCCACACGAAGACAAGATTTAATTGCTCGATACGGTAGTGATGAATTTGTTATTTTGATGGAAGACTTAGAGTCGCGTAACGAAGCGGCCACTGTTGCGCAAAACATTATTGAATCACTCCTCAAGCCTTTTAATATCAATCGCCACGAAATGTATGTCGGCTCCAGTATTGGTATTGTTTTTTCGCGCGATTGTGATGGCCGTGGTGAAATGCTGATACGCAAAGCGGATGCGGCAATGAGTCGCGCTAAAAGCTTAGGGCGCAATAAATATCAATTTTATATTGCAGAAATGGGCGACGAATCGCAATCGCGCAATCAGCTAGAACAGAACTTGTATCAAGCCTTGGCGCGTGGTGAGTTTGAATTGTTTTATCAACCACAGGTGCATGTTGAATCTGGTTTATTGCGTGGTGCAGAAGCGTTAATCCGCTGGCGACACCCTACGCTAGGTCTTGTGCCTCCAGCGCAGTTCATTGATCTACTTGAAGAGACTGGCTTAGTTTTACCCGTTGGTGAATGGGTGCTAAGAACAGCAACGCAGCAATGGATGGATTGGTTAAAACAAGGGCTTATCACCGAACGTCATGTAATTTCCGTCAACATTTCCTCTTATCAGTTTCGCGGCGCCGACTTAGTTTTTTCTGTTGGGAATGTCCTTGCAGATACAGATTTGCCACCACATATGCTGGACTTGGAGTTGACCGAAGGCACGCTGATGGAAGATACGCAACTCAGCCAACAAGTGCTGCAAACATTGAAAGAAATGGGCGTCAACTTATCTATTGATGATTTCGGCACTGGCTATTCTTCGT
The DNA here is from genome assembly GCA_041395665.1 of Pseudomonadales bacterium. NCBI lineage: Bacteria > Pseudomonadati > Pseudomonadota > Gammaproteobacteria > Pseudomonadales > Pseudomonadales bacterium. The sequence continues at coordinate 219,113 of JAWLAB010000003.1, read as the reverse complement.
TGAGCTACCTGAAAAAATTCCCGATCGATTATTTGAAAATTGATCAGTCATTTGTTCGTGAGCTTACCAAAAACGAAGATGATGCCGTGATTGCATCGGCCATTATTGGTTTGTCACATAACTTGCATATGAAAGTGATTGCTGAAGGTGTAGAGAACCATGAAGTGTTGCAGTTTCTTGCAGGAAGAAAGTGTGACATCTATCAGGGCTACCACTTTTCAAAACCAATACCAACCAATGCTTTCTCTGATATTTTGCAAGCAGAGCAAAAGCAAATTCAATCGATGGGTTGACCGTGATAGGCAATCAATGTTGCCGTCATAGCAACATTGAGCGACTCGATGCCGTTAGCCATAGGGATGCTGATGGCGGTATGCGACAGCAACTGAATTTCTTTTGAAACGCCATCAGTTTCATTGCCCAACACAAAACCGTCGGCTTTGTAATAGCGTAATCAAACAGTGTAGTTTTTCCATTTGCAGCCATCAAACAAATATTTGCTGAGTGTTGCGCTAGTTGTTGCAATGTTTGTGGCAGCGTTTCACAAATAAAAATAGGCGCGCGAAAAAAAGTGCCTGCGCTGGCTTTAATCACTAAAGAATCTAAACGCGCACAACCGCGTTTGGGGATAATCACGCCGTCTACACCACCAGCCGCCGCTGAGCGCAAAATCATGCCGACATTTTGTGGGTTGGTAATTTGATCAAGCGCCAAGAATCTTGCATGTGGCTTGCTCTTTGTTAGCGAGAGTAGTGCATCTGCTTTTTGTAGGTTAGGCATACGAATATCTAATGCCACACCTTGATCCTGCTTGCCATTGCGTGAAATACGCGATAACGCCAAACGCGTATGAAACGCTTTGGGAACTTGTTTTTTATCGGCTAGCTGTAAGATTTCATCCAGCGAGCCACCTGCGCGATTGGAATCAGCCAAATGCAGTTTGTACGGTTGAATAGCTGGATTTTGTAGTGCTTCCAACACAGGTTGGCGACCAAAGAGTGTGAATAAATCATGGGGCAGGGGAGATTTGCCAGATTGCGTCATGTGAAATCACTCACCAGTCAGTGCGGTTTCTATGCGCGACAGTATAAAATGCTCAGCTCTTTCTGTTGTAATCACAGTGAGTTTTTCATGAGCGAAGTCTTTGATGTCATTTTTGTTGGCGCAGGCCCCGGTGGCTATGTGGGCGCTATTCGTGCGGCGCAACTGGGATTGAAAACGGCTTGCATCGAACGCATGAAAGGCAAGGACGGCAAAGCAACCTTAGGTGGTACTTGTTTGAATGTCGGTTGTATTCCATCGAAGGCGCTGCTGGACAGTTCCTACAAATATCACGAAGCGAGTGAGTCGCTCGCTGCTCATGGCATACAAACTGGTGAAGTTACTATTGATGTAGGCGCAATGCTGCAACGCAAAGACGGTGTTGTGAAACAGCTCACCACGGGCATTTCACAATTATTCAAAGCTAACAGCGTTACACACATCAAAGGTTCGGCAAAATTATTAGCCAATAAAACGCTTTCCGTAACAGATGCGGATGGCGCAGAAACACAGTATCAAGCCAAACATATTGTGCTGGCAGCGGGTTCTACACCCACACAAATTCCTATCGCAAAAGTGGATGACAAATACATTGTTGATAGCACGGGCGCACTCGATTTTCCTGCGGTGCCGCAACGCCTTGGCATTATTGGTGCGGGTGTGATTGGTTTAGAGCTGGGCAGTGTGTGGAAACGCTTGGGCAGCGAAGTGGTTTTGCTCGAAGCCTTGGATAGTTTTTTACCCATACTCGATCAATTCATCGCCAAAGAAGTGAAAAAAACTTTAGGCAGACAAGGTTTGGATATTCGCTTGAGTTGCCGCGTGACTGCCACGCAAATTGACGGCGAAAAAGTGGTTGTCAGTTACAGCGATAAAGACGGCAACGCGCAACAAGAAACATTTGATCGCTTAGTGGTGTGCGTGGGTCGCAAACCCAACACACAAGATTTATTGGCTGCAGATTGTGGCGTTGCCTTGGATGCACAAGGTCGCATCCCCGTGGATGAATACTGTGCAACAAGTGCCGAAGGTATTTGGGCCATCGGCGATTTAGTGCGCGGTCCGATGTTGGCGCACAAAGCATCGGAAGAAGGCGTGATGGTGGCGGAGCGTATCGCTGGTCACAAAGCCGAGATGAACTACGCGCTGATTCCTAGCGTTATCTACACGCACCCAGAAGTGGCTGCGGTGGGGCAGACAGAAGAGCAGGTGAGGGCAGAGGGCAAAGACTGCAATGTGGGGCTGTTCCCGTTTGCGGCATCGGGGCGCGCTTTAGCGGCGGATGAAACCACGGGGCTAGTGAAATTGATTGCCGATGCCGAAACTGACCGCATCCTCGGTTGCCACATTGTCGGCGCGAGTGCGGCAGATTTGGTGCAGCAAGTGGCTGTTGCCATGGAGTTTGGCGCGACGGCTGAAGACTTGTGTTTGATGGTATTCGGGCACCCAACGCTGTCCGAAACGGTGCATGAAGCCGCATTAGCGACCCATGGTCGTGCAATCCATGTTGCTAACAAGAAAAAGCGTGCTTCCGCGCCTGAAAAACCTTGAAAACAGTTGGGCTGAAACCTGTCAGAGTGTAGAATCTGCGCGCGTTATTTTTCGGGTGATGGCTACACAGTGCTTTGTGTCCATCAATTTTCGTCAAACCGGCTTTTGCCGGGTCACAGAGAGCGGTAAAACATGAACCTTCATGAGTATCAGGGCAAGTTACTGTTTGCCCAATACGGCTTGCCCGTATCAAAAGGCCACGCGGTTAGCACTGCTGAAGAAGCAGTGAATGCAGCGGACACAATCGGTGGTAAGGAATGGGTTGTTAAAGCTCAGGTGCATGCCGGTGGTCGTGGTAAGGCCGGTGGTGTGAAATTGGTGAAAACCAAAGACGAAATTAAAGAGTTTGCTGCTCGCTGGTTGGGCAAACGATTAGTGACTTATCAAACAGATGAAAACGGTCAGCCAGTTAATAAAATTCTGATCGAAACTTGCACCGATATCGACAAAGAACTGTATCTCGGCGCGGTATTGGATCGCGGCACTCGCCGCATCGTTTTCATGGCGTCTACAGAAGGCGGCGTGGAAATTGAAAAAGTGGCGCACGAAACACCAGAAAAAATTCTGAAAGCTGTGATTGATCCTTTGACTGGCGCACAGCCCTATCAAGGTCGTGAACTGGCTTTCCAGCTGGGTTTAAAAGGCGTACAAATCAAACAATTCGTTGATATTTTCTTGGGTTTGGCAAAATTGTTCCAAGAAAAAGATTTGGCGTTAATTGAAGTCAATCCATTGGTTATCACCAAAGAAGGCAACCTGCATTGCTTGGATGCCAAAATCGCTGCTGACGGCAACGCTTTGTATCGCCAGCCACAACTGCGCGAAATGCACGATCCAACGCAAGACGACGAGCGCGAAGCCTTAGCTGCGCAGTGGGAACTGAACTATGTTGCTCTCGAAGGCAACATCGGCTGTATGGTGAATGGTGCAGGCTTGGCAATGGGCACGATGGACATTGTGAAATTGCACGGTGGTCAGCCAGCCAACTTCTTGGATGTAGGCGGCGGCGCAACGAAAGAGCGCGTCACCGAAGCATTCAAAATCATTCTTTCTGATTCCAATGTGAAAGCGGTATTCGTCAACATTTTTGGCGGCATCGTGCGTTGCGACATGATCGCAGAAGGCATCATCGGTGCAGTGAAAGAAGTGGGCGTAAAAGTGCCAGTGGTTGTGCGTCTTGAAGGCAACAATGCTGATCTCGGTGCGAAAAAATTGGCTGAATCTGGCCTCAACATCATTGCTGCCAACGATTTGACCGAAGCAGCGCAAAAAGCAGTTGCTGCCGCCGGAGGTGCCAAGTAATGAGCATTTTGATCGACAAAAACACCAAAGTGATTTGCCAAGGTTTCACCGGCTCGCAAGGCACTTTGCACTCAGAACAAGCGATTGCGTACGGCACAAAAATGGTTGGCGGTGTAACGCCAGGTAAGGGCGGCACACAACACTTAGGTTTGCCTGTGTTCAACACCGTGGCTGAAGCCGTTGCTGCTACTGGCGCGACAGCGTCTGTTATCTATGTACCAGCACCTTTCTGCAAAGACTCCATTCTTGAAGCAGCTAACAACGGCATCCAGTTGATCGTCTGCATCACAGAAGGCGTGCCTACTTTGGATATGCTGGAGTGCAAAGTCACTTGCGATACGCTCGGCGTGCGTTTGATTGGCCCTAACTGCCCTGGCGTTATCACACCAGGCGAATGCAAAATCGGCATCATGCCCGGCCACATTCACTTGCCAGGCAAAGTGGGTATCGTCTCGCGTTCCGGCACTTTGACTTACGAAGCTGTTAAGCAAACTACTGATGCAGGTTTTGGTCAGTCTACTTGCGTAGGTATCGGCGGCGATCCAATCCCAGGCAGCAGCTTTATCGACATCTTGAAATTGTTCCAAGATGATCCAAAAACTGAAGCCATCGTGATGATCGGTGAAATTGGTGGTTCAGCGGAAGAAGAAGCCGCTGCATTCATCAAAGCCAATGTTACTAAGCCGGTTGTTTCATACATTGCTGGCGTAACAGCACCAAAAGGCAAGCGTATGGGTCACGCGGGTGCAATTATTTCTGGAGGCAAAGGTACAGCCGATGAGAAATTTGCTGCACTGGAAGATGCAGGTGTAAAAACTGTTCGCAGCTTGGCTGAAATTGCTAACGGCTTACGCGCAGTAACTAACTGGAAATAAACAGCAAATATTTGCTGAGTTCCAACAAAAAGGCAGCGCAAGCTGCCTTTTTTATATATCCTCAAAACATGAAAAAAAATATCGCGCTAGCTTTCAGTATTTTTACTTTGTTGTTTATTGCAGCAGGTTTTAGCTTTCTTTATTGGTTTCCTCGGCTACTACCAACAGGGTTTGTAATGATGCTAACGGATGAAGGTTTGCATCCCTTATTACAATCATCAAAAAAAGAAGTGATTCCACACCGCTATATTGCTTTGTTAGGCGATTCCTATGCTGCAGGAATGGGGGATTGGGCAACAGCTGAGATGTCAAAACCGCAAGCTCGTTATAGCACCGCACATTTATTGCAGGATGCGACAGGCAAGGATGTCATTAGTTTTGGATCGGCTGGGGCAGGGAGCGTGCGAGGTATTGTTACCGAGCCCGTTTCACAGTTAGCCTATTTAAAGCAATACATTAGCAGTGATATAGAACAGCCAGAATGGATGCTGATCTATTTTTATGAAGGCAATGATTTATACGATAACGCGGCTTACTTTCATTATGGTTTTCCACGCTTATTTGATCTTACCAAACAATTTGACTCAGTGACTTACCAACAATACCTGCAAAAATTTGCTATTGATCGTGACGATACAATGCAAATTGTTAAAGCAAATGATTGGTTAAGGCATTGGCCGTTCCTCAATTTCTCAAATACATTCATTCGTACATTGGCAGGAATGCAGCCCAGAAAAATAGGTGGGCAGGGTGCTGATGTTGATTCCACCCTTGATCCGCCTTGGATCATGGGTGGTGCCAGCTTTCGCACGCCGGGGAAGATGAATCAGGCTCGCATTAGCAATCAGATAGTACAACTGCCGGATTCGCTACAAGGGCCAGCACTGGCTTTGAATGCAGATGAGTTGAAGCAAGCATGGTTTGCCTTTGATCAATCGCTGCAGTTTACTCGTAAAAAATTTCCAGACACACATTTCATGCTCGTTTATATTCCATCGGTTTTATCCACCTACGAGCTGCAATCTGAGCAAATTTCTGTTCAGACTTATGAGCGTCGTGAAAGAATTTTTACGCGCCAGCAACTTCTAGAATCCTCACAGCAAATGCGCAACACATTTATAAAAATGGCGAACGATAAACAGCTACCTTTTGTTGATACGACCGACGCCATGCAAAGTGCGGCAAAAATAAAAGCATTGCACGGTCCGGAAGACTGGAATCATCCCAACCAAGAGGGTTATCGAGTGATGACTGAAAGTATTATCCAGCAGCTTGAACCTTTGCTTGTTAACATGACTCCAAGAGTAAATGCACCGTAACGGCCAAGCCATAACTACGCATAATCTATATTATGTTAAATTAAAGATGCAGCCTTATTAGAATGGAAAAACAATGACGCATAAGACAAATACCCGCACTAACCTATCTCGGTCGGCAATATTGGGAAATCGAATTACAAAGAGCCTTATTTTGACGGGAATGCTTTTGGTTAGCGGTAGTTTGTTGGCTAGCATTAATATCACGGCAAAGCCATCCGCATGGCACGAAGATTCTTCGCAAATCAAGCTCACCCAAGACATCGTGCAATTGATGCAAACCCAGCACTTTCGCAAGATGCCGTTGGACGACGCATTGGCCTCCAAGCTGCTTGATAACTACTTAAAAGTGCTTGATCCAAACCGGATGATTTTCTTACAAATAGATATTGATGAGTTCAATACTCGGTACCGCACTACGCTGGATAACGATTTGGAATCTGGAAGATTGCTTGGCGCAGAAGCTATTTATCAACGCTACTACGATCGTTTTACCGGTCGTCTTGAGTGGGCTGCTAAGCAGGTCGATTTTCTCGTCAAAAATGAAAAATTTAATGGCGATGAAACGATACAAACTGATAGAAAGAAAAGCCCTTGGCCAGCAGACCAAACGGCAGCGGATCAGTTGTGGCTCGCTTATCTCAAAAATGACATTCTCAATCTGCGCCTTGCAGATAAGCCGACTGACAATATTGGCGCCACCCTCCTTCGTCGTTATAAAAGTCAGCTAGATAGACTGAAGCGGCAGACAGCAATGGATAACTATGAAATTTTCATTAATGCTTATGTCGAGCTGTACGATCCACACACTAACTATATGTCACCAAGATCAACAAAAGATTTTGAAATTTCAATGGCATTATCTTTAGAAGGTATTGGAGCTGTACTTCAGAAAGAAGATGAGAACACGAAAGTTACTCGATTGATGACTGGAGGCCCTGCGGACAAAGATGGACAGTTAAAAGCTGGTGACCAAATTACCGGCGTCGCTCAAGGAAAAGATGGCGATGAATGGGAAGATGTAATCGGCTGGCCTCTGGATGAAGTTGTTGATTTGATCCGTGGTAAAGCCGATACATGGGTGAGATTGCAAGTAAAAAGAAATGGACAAATATTATCGAAGCCAATTGCTATTCGTCGTGAAAAAGTAAAATTAGAAGATCAAGCTGCCAGTCAAAAAATCATTGAAATACCAGATCAGAAAACGGGGAAATCTCTTCGTGTTGGAGTGATTACTATTCCTGCATTTTATTTAGATTTTGATGCGCTGCGTCGTGGAGATCCTAATGCAAAAAGTACGACGCGTGATGTGGCAAAGATACTCAATGACATAACACAAAAAGGCATTGATGGTGTCGTCATTGATTTAAGAAATAATGGCGGCGGCTCATTGCTTGAAGCTACACAGCTTACCGATTTATTTATTGATCAAGGTCCAGTTGTGCAGATTTTATCAGCGGATAATCATGTTGATCGCCGCAATCGTGCTGTCGGGACAGTTAACTATAACGGCCCCTTAGTTGTTCTGGTGAATCATCTCAGTGCATCTGCCTCTGAAATTTTTGCAGGAGCTATTCAGGATTATCAAAGGGGTATCATCGTTGGCGATCAGACATTTGGGAAAGGCACAGTGCAAACGCTGATTCCAATGGAGGAAGGTAAAATTAAAATCACCGAAGCAAAGTTTTATCGCGTTTCTGGTGGTAGCACGCAGCACCGTGGCGTAGTTCCTGATATCAGTTTCCCTGCCCTGCTACCTTACAGTGAAATTGGTGAATCAGCGTTGGAGCATGCTCTGCCGTGGGATGAAATACAGCCCGCACCTCACTACCGTTTTGCAGATTTACCAGCACTCATTCCACAGTTGCAATCAGCGCACAATCAACGCATGAAAAACAATGTTGAATATCAATCCTTACTAGATAGAACAAAGTGGGCTGATGAATTAAGGCAAAGAAAGTCGATGCCATTAAATTTATTAAAGCGCGAAGAAATAAAAGAGGCGGATGATAAAAAGATTTTATTATTGGCTAATAAAGTAAGGGCTTTCAAAGGAAAGCCACTTTTTAAAACCATACAAGATATCGATGATGACGCACAAAAACAGAGAGATGAAAAAAATCCACAAGACGACTTTTTTCTGATGGAAAGTGCCAATATTCTTGCTGGATTAGTTGACGCACAGCAGAATGGTACTGCACTCGCTGTATCAGCCAACCACCCTTAAAAAACTATTCTGGTTTGTTGTTGCCATCACCTACTGCACTAAAACTCCAGTGCAGTGGGCAGCGATCTGAGCGCCCAGTAACGAACTGAGCAGGCACATCCACTCTGCGTAATTTCTTGCCGCATTCCTCACCCTTAGCCGTTGAAAACTCACCGCAGACTGGGTTGTTGTAGTGCGTTAGCCAGCTTCTGTAGTCGGTCTCTGTTACTTTGCACATGGTGGCTGCGTAAGCCAGTGGGTTTTCAAGATAAGTACCAATGTCTTCTAAGTCAATCGTGATATTGCCAGCGCCTAAGTGGTACGCCATAAAGGTAACTTTGTTATCACGCAAACGGGTAATAAATTGTTCGCCAGCTTCTTTGATTAATTTTGCGTGTTCCCGATGCAAAGTATCAATCTCATCGCGCAATACGGTTTGTTGCTCTTTACAGTAAGAGATTTCAATGTCTTTCCCGTCGAGTTGTTGCTCTAACTCTTTAACAATACCTTGAACGCGAATTTCCAATTCGGCTTCAAAATTAGCCTTGAGTTTTTCTATTTGATCTCCTTCAACTTGCTTGGATTCTTCCAATTGCTTATGGAAAGAATCGCGCAGCTTATCAGTGATTTGTTGTTGATCTTGTAGCTGTCTGCGCAGTGCATCCATAGCTTGGCGGCCACTATCAATTACTGCTTGTGTACTTTCCAGCTGTGTTTGCATCTGTCGCAGTTCATCACTATGAATCTGCCGTGCTTCGCGCAGTTCATCAGCGGCTTTATTTTTTTCTGCGGTTAGCTGAAGTTGATGTTGCCTTTCTAAGTTCTCCAGTTGCTCGCTATTATCAACAGCCACTTTTTTCCTGATATATTGAATCAGTGAATGCGCCAAAGATTTATCTGCATCACTGATTTCACCGGCACTTCCACCAAAATTAGAAACTAGCGCCTCACCAGTTAAAACTGGAATTTCAAAAGCGTATTTGCGGTCACCATCGTGGATTTCATCAACATCAAACGGCAACTCTTTGAATCCCAAGCGATTGCGTTTAACAAGATCTCGCAGCACGACAAATGCATTGGGTTGCTGATTCATGTCAGGATCCCACAGCCCTTGAACATGCCAATCAACAGGACACTGACTGCGGCAACACAAACGAATAGGACCGGCACCCAGATCTGGCCCCAACTCCGCTTGGTCTGTTAATTCTTGTAGCGGGATATTCCATTTACTATCGGCGTTACCAGCACTATCAAAACGCAATAGAAAAAAAACGGCAGAAATAATTTTGAGTTGACCATTTATTCCCACACAAACTGCTTGGATATTTTTATCGGCAAAACTTGGAATAGGTACGAAGTTATCAAGAATGGCTTCAAATTCCGTGAACAGCATTTCTCTATCGACATGCCCATCGACAAAAAACATCACTGATTGGTATTCCCCACTTGTATAACCTGAAAACATACGATTTCCTCTAACTCAATTTTGAGGATGCTATTGTTATATGCGCCCTTGCTATAATGCGCCCCAATTCCAGCTATCAGAAAAACACAGCGATGAAATCGGTAGAGTTGTTATCACCAGCAGGCTCCATCAGAAATATGCAGTATGCGTTTGCTTACGGCGCCGATGCAGTTTACGCCGGTCAACCCCGCTATAGCCTACGGGTAAGAAACAATGAATTCAACCAGTTAGACAAAATGGCTGAAGCCATTTCTATGGCGCATGCGCAAGGTAAACGCTTTTTTGTCGCCAGCAATCTCGCGCCGCACAACGACAAAATACGCTCTTACTTGCGTGATATGGAGCCGGTGATTGCCATGCAGCCTGACGCACTGATTATGTCGGATCCAGGGCTCATCATGATGGTGCGCGATAAATGGCCATATATGCCTATCCATTTGTCTGTGCAAGCAAATGCGGTGAACTGGGCTGCTGTTAAGTTTTGGGAGCGACAAGGCTTGCAGCGCGTGATTTTATCGCGTGAATTGTCGCTGGACGAAGTAGAAGAAATACGCCAACGCTGCCCTGATATCGAGCTAGAAGTCTTTGTGCATGGCGCATTGTGTATTGCTTATTCTGGGCGCTGTTTACTGTCGGGCTACATGACGCACCGTGATGGAAACCAAGGTGCTTGCACCAATTCTTGTCGCTGGAAATACGACACTCACGAAGCTACAGAAACCAATGAGGGCGACATTGTCGCTACCAATCCCGAAGTGCAAAAACAAATTACTGAAGCGAGTCAAACACTTGCCTCCTCTTTTCAAGTTTCAGGTGAAGTAGGTAGTTGGGATCCTTCGGTTAGCCCTACCGACAGCGTCAGCAGTGGAAAATTGCTCAACATTGAAGACCGTGTTTTTCTATTGCAAGAAGAGAATCGCCCTGGCGAATACATGCCCGCTTATGAGGACGAGCACGGCACTTACATCATGAACTCCAAAGATTTGCGTGCGATACAGCATGTCAAACGCTTGATTGATATTGGTGTCGACTCTTTGAAAATTGAAGGAAGAACCAAATCGCATTTTTATGCAGCAAGGACTGCACAGGTCTATCGTGAAGCGATTGATGACGCTCTGGCCGGTCGCGAATTTAATATGGGGTTGATGGATAAATTAGAAAGTTTAGCCAGCCGTGGTTATACAGAAGGTTTTTATCGTCGTCACTTACCGAAAGAATATCAAAACTACGAAAGTGGCTTTTCAATTTCTACCAAGCAACAGTTTGTTGGTGAGGTGATAGGCAAAGATAACAGCACGAATGAATGGATAATCGATACAAAAAATAAATTTTCTGTTGGCGATGAAATTGAATTGATGCATCCACAAGGTAATCAGGTATTTCGCTTATCTGCTATGAAAAATAAACATGGCGAATCTGTAGAGGTTGCGCCAGGATCTGGCCATCAAGTGCGCATTCAAGTTGAAGGAAATATAACTCCAGATTTTGGTCTGTTGATGAAAGCCATCTAAAAAGGAAGCCTCGGTGAGTTCACTATTGTCTATTGCTCGCCAATCGGCTGTATTCGCAGCTTTCTGTTTGTTGGCATCTTTTTCGCAAGCAGAAAAATGTGATTCAAGCACACACTGTGTACGGGTTGGCACTTGGAATATCGCTTGGTTAGGAGGTGAAAAACGCGATCAGGCGTCTGACACAAAAACCATTCAAGGCATGGCGGATATGATCTCTGATCAATGGTCTATTGATTTAATTTCGTTACAAGAAATTAACACCAGTATTGACGGTATGTATCGTGGTGACCACTACTCTACCCGTCCTTGGCAAGAGTTGCGTTCTGCCTTAGAGAAAAAAGGTTACAAAACGGCAGTAGGAAATAGTGGCCAAGGACAGCGCGTTGTTATGGCTTGGCGCAAACCTGTCATTGCAGATGCGGCCGTTGCCGAGCTCAATGTACCCGACAGCTATCAAGTGAATGAATGGTGTCGATCGTCACAGTTACGCAGACCACTAGCAGGGAAATTTCGAGCAGATAAATTTGATTTCTGGTTGATTGCAGTGCATCTCAAATCAGGTTTTGGCAATCAAGGACACTGCAGCGATGATGTGCGGGGCTTACAAACTTATTATCTTGCCGGTGAATTAAAGAAACTTGAGCAATCTGACCGTGACATTATCGCTTTAGGTGACTTTAACACTTCAGGAAAAAATAAAAGCTTAGAAGCACTTTTAGCGATGGGTTTAGATGCCACCACAGAAAAAGGAGATAGAAATCCTGAAAGTTTTAATCGTTCACAAGGAAAAGGAAAGTATGGAAAAATACTCGATCACATCATGATAAAGAAAAAAGATACCGGCGAATGGCGCAAGCAGTCAACCACGATCTATAAGCCACAGAATTCAGAGCCTTTCACAAAGCAATTTTCCGATCACTTTCCTGTGTGGGCTGATTTCAATACACAAACGGACGATGATTAAGTGTACTCAGTTACATTATTCATTCGTTGAATAATGTTTTCCATCACTACACTGCCATCAAAGCGAGCGTCTAAGGCCGCAATAAAAGAATACACACCTGCCAATTTGCGTGCCACCAACATAAATTCCACGCCTGGAAATTGAAAGTGTTGACTAAATGCAGATTTCAACGCGAGCTTCCCCATACGCTTTGGTAATTTTGCAGCAGCCCAACAGTAGTTTCCCGCTTCATCCATTGTGTAAGATGGAATATCCTCTCCTTTTTCTAATCGCATTTTGTAATTTAATGGCTCTGCCAATCCAAGCAATACAGAGCAAAAAATATCTTTAATTTCATTCGCTGTATCTTCTGATAAAAATCCCGCCTGTATCATTCCATTACAAAGTTCGTCTTTATCGCCCCAATAAGCAGCAAGAATCATTTTTCTTAGTGCTTTCAGTAATGAAGGCTCCAATATTCGTACGGAACCAAAGTCAAGCAAAACAATAGTGTCTTGAGGTCTGTATTCATCAGCTATGTAAATACGATAGTTTCCTGCGTGGGGGTCAGTTTGTATTTCACCCCAAAGAAAAACTTCGGAGAGCAGTAGCTCCAGCATATTTTGGGCTAGGTAATTCCGCCTGTCTTGCGACAGTGTTTGAATAACAGGATCATTTTGTGAGACGCCTTGCTCAAAACTCATCGCTAAGATAGTCGATGTGGAATATTCCTCATACACTTGAGGAACGATAAATCGATCATCGTTAGCCAGCAGATTTCCCCAGCGCAAAAGCTTTTGTGCTTCTTTTTGTAAATCAATTTCTTCGAGTAAAACTGCAATGATTTCGTCCGCTCGCGATGACATTTCCTCTCGCTGCTTTTTATCCATCCATAAAAAGAGAGAGGCTTTTAAAACACTAAAATCAGCCAGTAAGGCTTTATCAATATCTGGATAAAGAATTTTTAAGCAGATAGGTTGGTGGCTGATTTTAATTCTTGCTTTATGTGCCTGCGAAAGAGATGCCGCTGCCAGTGGCGTGGGTTCAATGATTAAGTCAGTTCTTTTATCACCAAGTGCTGCCTCTATATGAGGAGCAATGCAAGACCAGGACAAAGGGTCTGTGTCTGACTCTAATTGATGTAAAGCGCTGGCTACTACGGGAGGGAAACAGTAGTCAGCATAGGTTGCTAAAATTTGCCCCAGTTTTACTACGCCGCCTTTAAGCTGGCTTATGTCTTGCACTAATTGTTGTATTTGTTTTTCAATATTTTGATGGCGCAGTGTTTGTTTTTCTTCCGCATCGCTAATTAAGAGTGTATTCCACAGACCTTTTGTCCATCCCCATCCAGCTTTCATGCCAGCTTGTGCGAGATGTAAGTGGCGAGAGATAGCGTGATGGCGAATACCCTTCACGCGTCAAAAACCTGCTTGTAGTAGCGATCACAGAACTCTAAAAACTCCTTTTTGCCTTCACCAAGATAGGGGAAATCAAAGAGAGAACTTGAAAAACACCTTTGTTGATGATGGTTTTTTCATCCTGTTTTTCATCACAAAGTATGGAGTACGCAATCCAGTAAGTAACTGTCATGACGATATTACTGACCAAAATGTCGATATCTTTCTGATCAATAACCAAAATATCCACATCACGGAGTGATGAAATAACCGTTCTTGCCGTTTGAAACTTGATATTCAGTAACCGCCTAAATTTTTTGCCGAGAGAGGCATAGCGAAACAGCAACTCATTGATATTGTGATAAATAAATCTGTAGTGGTAGATTTCTTCAAAAACCACATGTAGGTAATACCAACTATCCTCAACCTTGAGTTCTTTTTTAATTGGCGCATGAAGTATTTCAGCAAAGCTATTTTCAAATCGAGCAAACAATGTCTCAATAATGATTTCTTTGCCTTTGAAGTGGTAATAGAGATTGCCAGGACTTATTTCCAGCTCATTAGCAATATCCGCAGTTGTTACATTGGGCTCACCCTCTTCGTTAAATAAAAGTAGGCTGGCCTGTAAAATTTTTTCTTTTGTTTTCATGCGGCCCTATTAAGGAATGGAATAGATAAGGGCTTAATATCGAAAATTCACAAAAAAAAAGCAAGGCTCCAGAGCGGAAACCTTGCTAAAAGTGGATCAGACAAACAGGAAGGGTTGTCTGTCCAGGGCTAGAACGATGAAATTAGGCTTTGGCAGATGCCTTAGCAGGTGCTTTGGGCTTGCTAACAGCCATGCTGTCCAGTAATGCGTCCAACTTATCAGACAGTGCATCAACTTTTGCATTCACTTCGTCAATTTTTGCGTTATCAGCGCCGATGCTCAAAGAGCCCATGTTTACACTGTTGCGCACTTTATTGATACGGTCTTCAATAGTTGCAGTCGTTTTGTCTTTAGCTTTAGATAATTTGGCTTGGCTTTCGCTATCCAGCTTTTTGCCGAGCTCTACCAAATCGTCAAATACTTTGCTGGTTTCTTTGCTTACTTTGCCGTACTGGCTTACAGCTTCATCAAATGCTTTGCCGTACGCTCCCAATCCAGCCAGCCAAATGCTTTTAGCAACTTCACTTGCTTTGTCTGCAATTTTAGCTTCTTTGATATCTTTTACTTTCTTAGTCATAAACTTCTCCGTTTATCTATTGGGTTACTGGTTTGATTGGTGGTGCTGCCTAGCCAGAACCATCTTTCACATCGGAGTGCATAGTAGGAATAAAAAATAGAATAAACATACTAATTATTCATTATTATGATTTTATTTTGCGCCGCACCAAAATAAGTCTTTCGAGTATACTGAAAAAGTTTCCAAGAGTAGCCAATCATGTCGAAACCTAAGCCTGCCGAAGCGAATCAGTCAAAGCCACTTACCGATTTCCCCGTTGCAAAGCGACTGCTCTCCTCTTCTGAGGTCATGAAGCATCTTCATCTTGAGCATAAATATGTTGCTCGTTTGCTTAAAGTCTTAAACGAACAAATTGAGTCAATCGATGCAGGTGAGAAACCTGATCTCTCGGTTATGCGTGATGCTATCGGCTATATGCATTCACACGTTGATCGTTTTCATCACGCGAAAGAGGACATTGTTTATCGCAAGCTCGCGGAGCAAGGTGAGACTCAAAAAGAAGAAGTGCTATCACTGCTGATTGACCACGAAACGATTAATAAAAAATCAGAAGCTTTGCTGCACTATATAGAAGAGCTTCAGCAGGAATGGACAGCCGATCTGCAGAGAACTCTGCGCCTGCGCTGTGAAGATTATGTAGCCAGCATGAAGCGCCATATGGACTATGAGGAAAGCCAAGTTTTCCCTCTTGTGTTGAGCACTTTGTCTGAAGAAGACTGGTCAGACATCATTCATGATATTCAGCCAGAGGCGGATCCTCTGTTTGGCAATACGATTGAGCAGCGTTACGCCAACTTATTCAGCGCCATTTCCGAGAGCGTGGAGCGAGCTGCCGAAGAGGCCACCGTAGCGCAATGGGTGGGCTTGGGAGCTGCCATGGAAAATATCGGTGTCTTTTCGCAATGCGGCAGCGCCATTGCCAAAACAATCAACTCGCATGTTAAACAGGCCTACAAGAGCAACATGGTTGCTTGCCGTAAGCTTTGGCAATCTGGAACTAAGAACCCCGCAGATTACCTCAGTGTTTCCGCTGATTGCCTACTGAATAATTACGACACCTGTGTGGATACTCTGCAGGATATCGGCAAAATTCTGCGCGGCACTCGGATTCAAGTGGCAGAGCCGTACACCACTCGTTTACGGATTTATCACGAGTCCAGTAATGCGCCGGAATAGCACAATAAACACTATATGTAGTATGCTTTTAAGGATAAGAGCGGCATCTTTTGTGTAATGCAAATGAAATGTCCCCAATCTGACCATTAAGAAGTTCAACATGACAGAAGCAGCACATAAAATTAACTTTGCTAACGCATTGATGGAGCTGAGAGCACCGGTCGAAGCGCTATCCCTACTCCCCGCCCTGCCTATCCTGCGTCGATTGGCACCGCGAGGGAATGGGCAGCCCGTGTTAATACTGCCAGGCTTCCTTGCTACGGATAACAGCACCTATGTCTTGCGGCGCTATTTGAAGCGACAGGGCTATAACGCACATGGCTGGGATTTGGGTCGAAATGCAGGTTTACGCAACAGCACTTACCTCAAACTAGAACAACGCATTATTGAAATGTACGGCCAACATCAAGAGAAAATCAGCTTGATTGGCTGGAGCTTAGGCGGCCTTTATGCCCGTATCTTGGCTCACCGACTCCCTGATTATGTGCGTCAGGTTATTACGCTAGGCTCGCCTTTCAATTTGGCACAACCTAAAGCAACAAGTGATGTGGATGAAGTGTCCAGCTCAATATTGAAAATCTATGAACGCCTGAACCCCGGTGCAAGCCAAGATGAATTGTTGCAAGGTACACCCATTTGGGAAATGCCGCCTCCAGTTCCATCAACCTCTATTTACAGCGAGAGTGACGGTATTGCCGCATGGCGCAGTTGTATTGATGAGACGAGTGCTTCTACGGAAAACCTGCGCATCAGCGGGAGTCATATCGGCATGACTCACAACCCGATGATTTATTACGCAGTCTCAGATCGTCTGGCACAAACAGAAGAGCAGTGGAAGCCATTTGATGCGCATTGGGCACACCGATATTTATTTTTGCGTGCTTCTGATGGCAAACCTGAATCCGTGCATGAAGCACATGCATGAAAGTAACGCTGAAATCTTAATCTGAGTTATTTAACTTATGAGCAGCTATCAGGCAGCAGCATTTAAATTGGTTTTACGCATCCTCAAGAAGCGTATGTTTACCAATACCGATCATGTTGCTCTACGCCGGATGGTGAATAATTCGTCGCGCCGTATGCCCAAGCCGCCAGCTGATATCGATTTTCGCTCTGAAAGAATCGAAGGCATCCCCTGCTTGTGGGTCAAAGCAATGGGAGCCGAACCCGAAAAACTAATTTTGTATTTGCATGGTGGCGGATACATTTTCTGTTCTGCACATACAACACACAAAGATATTTTGTGGCGTTTGTCTGTTGCATCGAAATGTAGAGTGATTGCACCAGACTATCGATTGGCTCCAGAACATCCCTACCCTGCTGCACTAGAAGACTCCATCAAGGTTTATCGCTGGTTGTTGGATCAAGGCTATAAGCCAGAGAACATCGTTATTGTTGGCGATTCTGCGGGCGGCGGTTTGACTTACGGCACCGTTCTGAAAATTCGAGATTTAGGTCTTCCTCTGCCGGCAGCAACCGTGGGTATGTCACCTTGGACAGACTTAGCGGTAACAGGTGAATCCGTTATTACCAATCTCAAGCGCGATGCTTTGATCCCAGGCGACGGGCTGCCAGAAGGTGCTCAATATTATTTAGCGGGCGCTTCGACGCGTGACCCTTATGCTTCACCGCTATACGGCGATCCAACAGGATTGCCGCCAACACTCATTCAAGTCAGCAAAGACGAAGTGCTACTGGATGACTCAAGACGGTTAGCTGCTAAATATCGCGCAGCGGGTGTGCCCTGTGAATTGGAACTGTGGGATGGCATGCCACATGTTTGGCAAACACTAGCCATGTTTATTCCAGAAGGAAAAACAGCCATCAATCGTATTGGCAGTTTTATTGCCAAGCATGTGCATCAAAAAGAAGCTTAAATCACATCAGATTTTTTTTCTGGCTTTTTTGATTTTCTTCTTTTCTAAAACAACTTCTTGCTCAACTACTTCTTCTGCCTGAAAAACTTTTGCACATAAGTCATTAAAAGACTCTTGCAAGCATTGTGCGTAGAACGCAGGGTCTTCCATCTTTTGGCGGTCAGCAGTAAATCCAATTGTCAGTGACTCCCAAGTACTCGATAAAGTGTGAAAAAGTCCTGTATTGGGAATAAGTGGCCCCATACCAAAAGAATCTATCATTTTGGCGCCACAAAAATACAGTGGCTCTGCGGAGCCAGCTAAGTTGGCAATAATGGTGTTATTGGCCGGTGGAAATTTATCAAGCACACCAGATTCAACCGCTGTTTTAACACCCCAGGCAACAAGCCCTGTGTACAAACAGTTCATCGTGTCCGCTACTAAATTATTGCCTAGTACTTTTGCGTAAGCCTTTCCTGCTTGTGATTCTTTATGGACTTTATTCAATCTTTCTAGCGGGTCTTTTATATCAGTACGCAAAGCGACATTGGCCAAACTGATTTTTTCATTGCCTACGATGGTTGATTCTTCTTCGCTTTTGCGAATGCTAAGCGGAACAGCGGCAACCAAAGAGTCTTCAGGCATTTCATCTTTTGCCATCAGATACCGTCGCAAGCCGCCGCCAATTACAGTTAAAGCAATATCGCTGACCGTAACATCTCCCACTTTGTTTTTGATCTTACGAATGACTGCAAAAGGAATATTGACACGATCCACTACGCGTCTTGGCGATAACGGGCCATTAAACCGAGTTTTATTTTTATGAAGCTGCTTTAGTTCGCGAGATTCAATGCCACGCATGACGGCGTTATAGAGGCCAAAAATTCGCCCCGCCATACGAATCAAATTGCCCGACTTGTATACATTATTCAATGCGGCATTAGCGAGAATTTTGGGGAAGTGCACATCAGACTCATAGGCAACAAAGCGTGCAAAATCAATATCGACCGCGTGAAAACGATTAGATTCATCATCCAAAACATGATGGAGACTATTGAATACTTCCATGGCTGTTTTGCCATCCATCAAGGCATGATGAACTTTGAAAAGAACTGCAAAACAACCGTTAGGCATGCCTTCAATACAATTCAAACCATCAATAACATGCACTTCCCATAAAGGACGATTTCTATTTAATGGCTGTGCGTGCAAGTTAGCCACTAACGAACATAGTTTCTGCCAATTACACGGTTTAGGTAGCGCAATGTGTCGAATGTGATAAACAAAATCAAAATAGGGATCTTCAACCCAATAAGGCTGATCCATATTTAGTGGTACTTCCATTAATTTACAGCGAAGAAGCGCAAGATCCCCGTTAATTCTAGATTCAAACAAATCTACGATGTTCTTGAACTCCATACCTGATTTAGTCGATGATGGGTCGTAAATAGATAGCATCGACATATGCATAGGCATGCCATGCATTTCAGAGTGTAAGAACAGGGAATCTAGCCCGCTCAGCTGTTTCATAAAAACTACCGCAAAAAATTATTGAAGAAAAACCTTACGATTTTTCAGCCTAGAAAAAGCACGATTTAACATGCGATCAATAGATGCTTCTACTGCCAGACCGAACCGCTCGGCGATCCCATGTTTTTCTATCCAGCCAATGTGGTAAATGTCGACATCTGGATAACGAGAAAATAGATATTCTTCGCTCGTCATAATCTGATCAACAAGGAGCAGCTCAGCAGCTTTTTTTCCAAACCAAGTTTCGCCAGTGGCAACAGTTTCCATATTAAGGTTTGGTCGCGATGCTGCAACAAAGTCTTTAAACAGATTATGAGTTTCCTGTATTTCATCTTGAAACTTCTGCCTGCCTTTTTCTGTATTTTCACCCAACATAGTTAGTGTGCGTTTGTACTCCCCTGCTGTGAGCACTTCATAATCAACATCATGCTTTTTAAGCAGGCGATTAAAGTTTGGGATCTGAGCAACTACACCAATAGAGCCAATAATCGCAAAAGGTGCAGCGAGAATTTTGTTGCCGATACAAGCCATCATATAGCCGCCACTTGCAGCAACTTTATCAACACAAATAGTCAATGGGATAGATTTATTACGAATGCGCTGCAACTGAGAGGCTGCAAAACCGTAGCTATGTACCATGCCTCCTGCACTTTCTAAACGAAGAACCACCTCATCTTCTGCTTTAGCTTGTGTGAGAATTGCAGTAATTTTTTCAGATAGCATTTCGGCATCAGAAGCCTTGATATCACCATCAAAATCAATAACAAATAAGCGTGATTTTTGTGATGTTTCAGCACCACCTTTTTTCTTGAGTACCTTACTTTCTTTGGCCTTAGCTTTCTCAGCTTTCTTTTCTAATTTTACGACGGCCTCGTAGTCATCATCAGACAGTATCGCTGCCTGCATGGTTTGTGAAATTTCGTGATACTTATCATTTAGGCTTTTAACCTCAACATAGCCCTGCTTCTCTAGCTTTTTTAAGCGCTGAGTTGCGGATGTTAAGGAGACCAATAAAAAACCAATAGCGGCAACCAGTGTGATCGTTTTTGCTAAAAAAATACCGTACTCAAAAAGAAATTCCATAAATACTCAATGTTACTACCACGATTTCACTGCATCTTTTGCTGGGGCATTGACTGGTGTTACCGTCAAATACTGGCCAGCAGATAAAACTTCAAAAATTGCACCATCTGCTATCGGTGTATGGTTAGTCATTGCCAGATGTGCAGACACTAGAGGCATCGCTGCTGGATGGGCATTTAGGAATTGCCAAGTATCCCAAGAGCGCTTTTGACTCAATGCTTCAGGTTGTTCGCGCTCGACCATTTTATCCAGTTGCAACTCAATAAAACGCGCAGAGATGGCTTCGAGCATATAACCTGTTCGCAAGCCGACAAAAGCAATTAAGGGCGGCCAATCAAAGGTTCTTACGGAGAGTTGCCATTGCTGTCCTTGAACTTCCCTACTGCTAAATGCGCCGGATGGCTCCTGTAATTCAACGATGTAAGTATTCGCCTCTTTCTTGCGGAAGCTGACTGTGGCCACCACATTATTATCCGCGCCAACGGATTGGTAGCCATAGATATCCTTACCAGACAAAACAGCACCCAATGCCACTACCAAAATACTAATACCAGCAACACCACGCAAAAATCCTGCTATCCATTTCTTGTTACCTAGTAACTTGAAGACAAAAAATAATGCGGCTAGCGCAAGAAGAAAGAGAAGAATAGCGATTACCTGATAGACCATTACATAACTCCTTGATTATTTGTTATTTAATTTGCAGGAAACCCTAAAGCGTTAACGCTTTCTTCTGCAATTTCCAAAATGGAGTTGTCTTGTTTATGTACAGCAATATACGCTTCAAGAAAGTATTCAATACTCATGACTGCGTCAGCAAAAGTTTCCATAAGTTGCTGAATTGCACCACTGGCATCCGCACGCATTAATTTTGTTTCAACAAACTGCATACACGATTCTGTTACTTTCGCCGCACGGGACATGTTTAATAAAATTAATGCACCGCGAACACTGTTCAAGCTTTTGCCCAAATTAGCAATATGCGCGGAGTCATAGCCAGATTCTGCGTAAGAGGCCATGGCTCGCTTGATTAACGCCAAACCAGATTGCGCTTCGTCCAATACAACTTTCTCTGCCTCTGCCAATTGACTTTGCGCAATGATCGTATCTTTACTCAATGCGTTAGTTTCAGCTAATTTCGCCTGAGATAAATTGATATTCTGAAGTGCCGATACGGTACTTTCTATGTATAACAGCGTATCAGCCACTTCAACTAATTGTGAGTGATCTGCTGCATGTTGCTGCTGCTCCCATTCGTTAATTTTTGCCACTTGCTCGCGTAATACTTGACCAGGCGAAACTAAACCAACGACCGATAATGTATCGGCAACGCGCGTCAATGAAGCAATCATATCTGGGTAAGTGGTCACGATATCACCACCACCTTGTGCAGCCATTTCCAATGCATTTTTGCTGGAACGAATTTCTTCTTGGATTACTTGTGCAACGGACTGCACTGTAGATAAGCCAGGTCCGCGTAAATTGTTCAGCTCCTCTTCCACTTCAGCTTCTGAGTATCCCAAGGGATTAACAGCAAAAGCGGAGCGTACGGCTTTTGCTGATGAAGATTCCGAAGCTGATGTCGCAACAACATAAACAAAGCCGCGCAATAATTGCTCATCGATTGCTTCGTCGAGAAACACCTCACCCTGTTGCACTAATTTTTTTAATTGGCGGTCGAGAGCGGATAACAACATTTTTCGTGAATTAGGCAAAGCGAGATGTTTTTCTCGCACTGTAGATAGCGCAACGCCTGCTGCCCATAAAATTTTACTAAACGGTTTTCCATCACTGATGGCATCTGTTCTTTCTAGGGCGCGCTGCATTAATCCTAAAGAGTAATCGGCATTTTGCCCTTGTAAAACACCAAGCAATCCTACTTGGTACATATGTCTAAATCGGCGCGCTGCATCTTGCGTATACGCCACTGGTGAAGAAACCGTATGTTCTCCACCCTGTGCGTTCATTATTAAAAAATGACTATCTGGCAAAGCAGGTAATTTTCTGGCGGCTCGAATTTCATTAATAAATGGCAACAATAAAACCGGCATCGAGCGCTCAAACTGCTGCACATATTCAAAATAGCGCGTAGCGACAAATGCAGCTGTACTTACCGCTGATAAAACGCTGTCATAAGAGGCGTCGGCATCGGGTGGTAATGTTTTTAATACATCGATAATTTCTGCTGTCAGTAAATCAGCACCCTGCAACTGTACGATTCGAAATACGCCGTCAATTTGTTGAAAACTTTCCAGCGCAGCAGCAACAAGATCCTGTCGCTCTCTGGCAGAAATGTACTGCTCTAATTGATTGGTAGCCAATTGAATTGCTGCTAAAAACTCAGCTTTGACTATGTTCAGAGAAGTGAGGTTAACCGCTCGTTGATCCGACACGCTGGCATCCTGATAGCTAGTTATTGGCAGATGTCGAAGCGCCCTAGCGCCTCGCACCATTTTCTGTATCTAATCCGAAGATTGGAGTGATTATCTAGGGGGGGTATCAGGATTTCAAGCACCTACAACACAATCTTCAAGACGAATCTTGCAAGAAATGGCTTTCTTGATGCACCGTACAAAAGATGGTGCCCGAGGCCGGACTTGAACCGGCACAGGGTTGCCCCCGAGGGATTTTAAGTCCCTTGTGTCTACCGATTTCACCACTCGGGCAGTGATGTGAATGACTTGCTGGGACAGAAAGCCATTTATGACTATGGAGGCGCGGGTCGGAATCGAACCGGCGTACACGGAGTTGCAGTCCGCTACATGACCACTCTGCCACCGCGCCAATTTGGAGCGGAAAAGGAGACTCGAACTCCCGACCCCGACCTTGGCAAGGTCGTGCTCTACCAACTGAGCTATTTCCGCAAAAAAACTTTCGCCTCAAGCTGCAAGGCGAGCCGCGTATTCTATGGGCTGACGGTTAATAGTCAACCAAAAATACTTAAATCAACGCTTTTGATGACACAATGATGCCGTTATTGTCGGCGTACAGATAATCGCCATTTTGTATCACCGCTCCAGCGATTTTTAATGTCACACCGACATCGCCCAATCCGCGTCGTTCTGTTTTTAGCGGAATAGTGCCCATGGCGTGCACACCCAAATCCATCGCAGCAATTTCATCCACATCGCGAATGGCGCCGTAGATCACCACGCCGCTCCAGCCATTTTGCACGGCACTGGCAGCAATCAAATCCCCCATCAATGCACGGCGCAGGGAGCCACCGCCATCAACCACCAACACTCTGCCATGCCCTTCTGTTGCCAACTGCGCTTTGACTGCTGAATTGTCTTCAAAACATTTAACAGTGACGACTTGCCCACCAAATGCTTCACGCCCACCAAAGCTGCCGAATAAAGGTTCAAGCACGGTAACATCGTGTTCGTGCGCGTCACACAAATCAGGCGTAGAAATCTTCATGTATTACCTCACTCAATTAAAATGCCAACGCTTTGTTGTTCAAACACTGGCGGATACTTTTTTAGTCGCAGACCACAAGTTGCGGCTTGCCCAGTTTTCACATCAAACGCGATGCCGTGCCAAGGGCAAATAAGCTGTCCGCCGCGCAGGCTGCCTCTATCTAATGCAGCTCCCGCATGTGGGCAGATATTATCGACGATATGAATCTGGTCATCATGCTGAAAAAGCAGTAGATTGCGCCCGTCAACAACAACGGCTCGCTTGTATCCTTCGTGCAGTCGATGAAGTTTTTCCAACGCGACAAACCGCATAAAAACCCTGTAATCACTATCTAAAAAATGATGAAACCAACACTGCAGCGCGCAGCCGTTAAATTGCTCCCGCTCCCCTACCTTGCTGACAGCCTGCAGTATTTTCACACTATCGCAGCGCATCTGCCAATGCCGGTGATTTTGCAAAGCGATGTCACCGCAACGCAGCAGAACAGCACACAACAACGCAGGGGGCGCTTCGACATTATTTCCGCCGCGCCAGAGTACTGCCTGCAAAGCAACAACAAAACAGTAACATGGAGCGGCGACCAACCATCATTCATGGAAAAATATACTTGCGCCGATAGCTTTTCTGTAATGCGCAGCTTAGTGGCAGAGATGCTGACAACTGAGGTTGATTACAGCGCCGCGATGCAGCAGCAACTGCCATTTTGTGGCGGGCTGATTGGCTACTGCAGTTACGATTTAGCGCGCGAATACGCAGCATTCCCTTTCACAAAACAGAAAGACATTGATGCTCCAGAAATGCAGTGGGGATTTTATGCGTGGGCCTGCACTCAAGATCATCAAGAGAAAAAAAGCTGGCTTGTTATTCATCCAACTTGCCAAGATTCTCTTGCAAAAAGACTACCCACACTACTCAGATCGCCATACAAAAATGAAAAGAACACTGAGCCTTCAGCAAAAAAAAATACAGAATTGACGAGCAACCTTACCTTCGATCAGTACGCGGATAAATTCTCGACAATTCAACACTACATCCATGCAGGCGACTGTTATCAGATCAATTTTGCACAACGATTTAGTGGGAAAACCTCACTTTCTGCACTCGATGTATACACAAAATTGCGTACCGCCATGCCATCACCTTTCTGTGCGTATCTCCCTATCTATAGTGATGACGACAGCGCAATTCTCTCTTTTTCACCAGAGCGCTTTGTGCAGTTATCCGCCGAAGGCATAGCAACAACACAACCTATTAAAGGCACAGCCGCAAGACATAGTGATGTGGAAGTCGATCAAGCCATCGGCTCTGCATTGCAAAATGACCCCAAAAATATTGCTGAAAACTTGATGATTGTTGATTTGCTACGCAATGATTTGGGGAAAGTTTGCGAGACGGGTAGTGTCATAGTAAAAAAATTGTTTGAGCTACAGAGCTTTTCCAATGTGCATCACTTGGTCAGCACCATCGATGGCAAGCTTCAAGCAGGGCTGAACGGTGCTGATTTGCTGCAAGCCTGCTTCCCTGGCGGCTCCATCACCGGCGCACCAAAAAATCGCGCCATGCAAATCATCGATGAAATTGAACCCAACAGTCGCAGCATTTACTGCGGAAACATTATGTTGTATTCCGCACACGGCGCCATGGATAGCAGTATTCTAATCCGCACACTACTTATCAAAAATGATGAGCTGTTTTGTTGGGGTGGCGGCGGCATCGTTGCTGATTCTGAATGCCAGAGTGAATATCAAGAATCGCTGACAAAAATTCGTGCACTGCTTGATATGCTGCAAGGCAATACACAGGCATAAAAAAGCCCAGATAACTGGGCTCTTGCAGGGATTTTATTAGGTTGCAATTAAATACTGATCAGCGCTTTGTTTTTTTCTAGTGTTGCTGGGCCAATACCAGGCACATTCACCAAGTCATCTGCACTTTTGAACGCGCCATTCTGCTCGCGGTAACTCACAATAGCTTGCGCTTTCTTTAAGCCGATGCCATTGAGCTTATCTGCCAATGTTGCTGCGTCGGCTGTGTTGATGTTAACCGTATCCATCGCCGCAGGCTTCTGTTGCACAGCAACAGGCTTATTGGCATTTTGTTGTTCGGCGAAAACATTGCCTGTGACAACTGTTGATGTCATAACGGCAGACAATAAAAGAGACTTAATCAATTTCATAAAAAACTCCATGTAAATAGTTGAGCAATCCCTGCTTGACTATTATCTAAAATAATTTCAAAAAAATATGTCAGCTATATCGTCAATCTTGTAAGCATGTTCTTACAACATTCATTATTTCAGCGATGCGTTGATTGCGCGCAAAGTTTCAGCAGGATTTTCTGCTTGCGTGATGGGGCGGCCTATCACCAAATAATGGCTGCCATTTTCCAGTGCAGCTTTGGGTGTCATGGTGCGCGTTTGATCGCCCGCCTCGCTTCCCGCTGGGCGAATGCCTGGCGTCACTTGGCAAAAATTTGCGCCATAACGATCACGCAATATTGTCGACTCTCTTGCCGAACAAACTACACCATCCAACCCAGCGTTGGCAGCCAAACCTGCCAAGTAAACAATGTGATCTTCTAATGGACGATCAACGCCTGCTTGCACTAAATCTTGCTGACTCATACTGGTGAGCACGGTGACTGCAATCAACAGTGGAGCGTTTTTATCTTGCAACGCAGCGCGTGCAGCTTCGAGCATTTTTACACCGCCGCTGGCGTGTACATTCACCATCCACACACCTAAGTCTCGCGCTGATTGCACAGCATGCGCCACGGTAGTGGGAATATCATGAAATTTTAAATCGAGAAAAATATCAAACTTGCGGTGTGTTAATTGCCTAACCACACTGGGACCACAAGCCGTAAACAATTCCTTCCCTACTTTCAATTTACATTGCGCAGGGTCAAGCTGATCAGCAAGACTCAAGGCTGCATGCTCAGAGTGAACATCCAAGGCAACAATAACGGGAGAGTTTTGGTTGTGCATGCAAGAACTCGGTATTACAGATTAAATTTTCGTGACTGTTTTTTGTTTGGCTGCTTTTACTTGATTGTGCAAAACTTTCAAGTGCATTTGATGTCGCATTGCCTGAAAGGCACTCACGCTCAAACCCAACACAGCGCCCGCTGCAAAAAACACCAATAACCACAGCGCCAAGGGAATGTTTTCAATTGTGTGCCCGAACCAATGAATCGTTACAGCTTCCATGTTGTCTAAATAAAACCACACACCGATAAAAGCACCTGCTACCACCACACAGACTGACAATGCTTTATAAATCCACTTTGTCATAGTGCCTCCAATCAATTAATTCAGTTTGTTCATTTTAGACGCTTACAAAAAGAAACGGCATGAAGCGCGATACTTCATGCCGTTCCAAAAGTTACAGCATACTCAGCAATAAAGAGATGACTACTTCTTATCATCGAGCAGACTGTCGTTCACTCTATCTCTCAATTCCTTGCCAGGCTTGAAATGAGGAACATATTTACCGGTTAGTTTTACCGTGTCACCTGTTTTGGGATTACGCCCAATACGAGGAGCGCGATAGTGCAGAGAGAAGCTACCGAAGCCACGAATTTCAATCCTGCCACCTGTGGACAGAACATTTGCCATGGCATCAATCATCGTTTTGATGGCCAGCTCGACATCACGCGACGACAACATCTCGTAATGCCCAGCAATGCCTTCAATCAACTCTGATTTTGTAACTGTCTTTCTCTCCACCATCAGCTCCCTATCGGAAGAACAACAGGCTTACTGGTTTTGCATTTGTGCTTTGATCAAATCACCAATGGTCGTAGCAACAGGCTGATCTGCCGCTTCTTTCTTATTGTGATTGCTCAATGCATCTTTATCGTCTTCCACATCTTTCGACTTGATAGACAAGCTGATGCTGCGGCTCTTACGATCCACGCTGATGATTTTGGCTTCAACTTCATCGCCTTCTTTCAAAGCGTTGCGAGCATCTTCTACTTTGTCGCGGCTAATTTCAGACGCTTTCAAAACAGCTTCAACATCGTCAGCCAATTTCACAACAGCAGCTTTTGCATCGACAGAAATAACAGTGCCTTTTACGATGCTGCCGCGATCATTTTCTGCAACGAAGTTAGAGAACGGATCATTTTGCAGCTGTTTGATACCCAGTGAGATGCGCTCACGCTCTGGATCAATCGCCAAGATAACGGTATCCACTTCGTCGCCTTTCTTGAAGTTACGCACGGCTTCTTCGCCAGTTTCATTCCAAGAAATATCAGACAAGTGGATCAAGCCGTCGATGTTGCCATCCAAGCCAATGAATACACCGAAATCAGTGATGGACTTAATTTTGCCACTGATTTTGTCGCCTTTGTTGAAGCTACGAGCAAACACATCCCAAGGATTTTCTTGGCATTGCTTGATGCCGAGAGAAATACGACGGCGCTCTTGATCGATATCCAAAACTTTAACATCCACTTCATCGCCCACTTGCACGATTTTTGATGGGTGAACATTTTTGTTGGTCCAATCCATTTCAGAAACATGCACCAAACCTTCCACGCCTTCTTCCAACTCAGCAAAGCAGCCGTAGTCAGTGAGGTTGGTGATTTTCGCGCGTACTTTTGTGCCTTCTGGATATTTGTTGGTGATGATGATCCAAGGATCGTTACCCAACTGTTTCATACCGAGAGAAACACGGTTTTTCTCGCGATCGAACTTGAGAACTTTGACATCCACTTCGTCGCCAACAGCAACGATTTCGCTTGGATGTTTGATACGTTTCCAAGCCATATCGGTGATGTGCAACAAGCCGTCAACGCCGCCCAAATCAACGAACGCACCGTAATCAGTGAGGTTTTTAACCACGCCTTTCACTTGTGAACCTTCTTGCAAGTTGGCCAACAATTCTTCGCGCTCGGCACTGTTGGAAGTTTCCAAAACTGCACGACGAGACACAACAATATTGTTGCGCTTTTGATCCAACTTAATAACTTTGAATTCCAGTTCTTTGCCTTCGATGTGCAGCGTGTCACGCACAGGACGCACATCCACCAAAGAACCCGGCAAGAATGCGCGGATGCCTTGAATATCAACAGTGAAACCACCTTTGACTTTGCCGTTGATCAAACCAACAACCACTTCAGAAGCAGCAAAAGATTTTTCCAAAGTTTTCCACGCTTCTACGCGTTTCGCTTTTTCACGAGACAGACGGGTTTCACCCATGCCGTCTTCAACACTTTCCAACGCGACCTGTACTTCATCGCCAATTTGCAATGAAAATTCGCCGCGCTCGTTTAAAAATTGTGAACGAGGAATTACGCCTTCTGATTTCAAACCTGCGTGAACAGTCACCCAGTCGCTATCGATGTCGATAATTACGCCGGTCACGATGGAACCCGGATTCATTTCAACGGTTTTGAGGCTTTGTTCAAAGAGTTCTGCAAAACTTTCCATTAATACACCTATGCTGATCGCGTAAACGATCTATTTATGACCGCAAGCCAGTACGAGCGGGTTAACGATGAACAGTGAAATCACCCCTGCTAAAAATGTTGTGCAGGACTGGTGGTAAATCTCACTGACCGATAGAAACTTTTTGTACCAAACCACATTGCATGGCGTGGTGCAAAACAGCTTCTACTACTTCCTCAATGCCCATCGAAGTGCTGTCAATTTCGATGGCATCCGCAGCGGGGCGCAAAGGCGCCACGGCGCGGTTCATATCGCGTTCATCACGAGCGCGTATGTCCTCAAGGAGGGCGGGCAGGCTAACACCCTGCCCCTTATTTATCAACTGCTTATAGCGTCTTTGCGCCCGTTCTTCGGCAGTCGCTGTCAGGAAAATTTTGAGCCCAGCGACAGGAAAAACTACCGTCCCCATATCGCGCCCATCAGCCACTAAACCAGGCAATTGTGCAAACTGGCGCTGGCGCTCCAACAAGGCAGTGCGCACCGCTGGCAGAGCCCCCACTTGTGAGGCGCCAATGCCCGCTTCTTCTTCGCGTATTGCTTCACCAAAGTTTTCGCCATCCACCCAAATATGGTTATCCGATGCAAAACGAATGTTGATATGTGCCAACAGCGCAATCAACGAGCTCTCATCATGCAACGCGATGCCCTTCCGCGCACCTGCCACAGCCACGATGCGGTACAGCGCACCACTGTCCAAACAGTGCCAGCCCAAGCGGTCAGCCACCTGCTGTGCAATCGTGCCCTTACCCGAACCGCCAGGCCCATCGATGGTGATGATAGGAACAGTCGTGGTCATGCGGCGCTCTGGATGCGTAGTCCAACGCTGGCTGCTAGCCCCACAAAATCGGGGAACGATGTGGCGACTGTATCGCAGCCATCAATTATGATCGGCTGGCTCGCCACCAGAGAAGCCATCGCAAATGACATAGCGATGCGATGGTCATGATGGCTCCAAATAGAGCCACCGCCCATTCTTCCACCTTGAATCACAATGCCATCCGGCGTGGGCTGCGCGTCGATACCCAAAGTTTGCAGGCCATCAGCCATCACTTGAATACGATCCGATTCTTTCACGCGCAATTCTTCCGCGCCGCGCAAAACTGTTTGCCCTTCTGCTGCACTCGCCGCGACAAACAACACTGGAAACTCATCAATCGCCAACGGCACTAAGGCTTCTGGAATTTCAATGCCGTGCAATTTAGCTGAGCGAATACGAATATCCGCAACGGGTTCACCGCCCACTTCGCGTTGATTCGATACTTCAATATTCGCGCCCATCAATTTCAAAATATCAATCACACCTGTGCGTGTGGGATTGATACCCACATGCCGCAAAGTGATATCGGAATCTGGCGCGATACTCGCTCCCACCATGAAGAAAGCAGCGGAAGAAATATCGGCAGGAATATCAATTTTTGTTGCGCACAATGTTTGACCGCCGCGCAGCGTTGCCTTTGCGCCTTGCACAGAAACTTGGCAGCCAAAACCTTGCAACATACGTTCGGTGTGATCGCGCGTTGGCGCAGGTTCAGTGACAGAAGTTTCACCTTCCGCGTACAAACCTGCGAGCAAAATACTGGATTTCACTTGCGCACTCGCCATCGGCATTTCGTAATCAATGCCGTGCAGCGTTGCGTTGCCGCGTACAAGCATTGGTGGCGTGCCTTTATCACCCGTTGTTTCAATTTTTGCACCCATAGTACGCAGCGGTTTTGCTACGCTCCATGGGGCGTTTGGATAAGGATTCATCGCCGATCATTTCCACATCGAAACGCTGACCCGCCATCAAGCCCGCCATCAAAACGCATGATACCAGAATTGCCGAGATCCAATGCTTTCTGTGGTTGTTGCAAACCGTGCAAACCGACACCGTGAATCGTGACTTTGCCTTGATGCGGGCCTTCAATTTTTGCACGCCCATATCACGAAATGCTTGCAGCGTGGCTAAAGCATCTTCACCTTCGAAAACCCTTCCACTTGCGTAACGCCTTCCGCCAAGGAACCCATGATGGAACGGTGCAGATTTGTCGCCTGGCACACGAAATTGTCCGCGCAAACTGCCTCCCGGTTTGTAATAAATATTTCCTGCTTATCCTCGGAATCAGACTGTTTTACTTGTTGCCGCG
The DNA here is from genome assembly GCA_041395665.1 of Pseudomonadales bacterium. NCBI lineage: Bacteria > Pseudomonadati > Pseudomonadota > Gammaproteobacteria > Pseudomonadales > Pseudomonadales bacterium. The sequence goes on along the minus strand of JAWLAB010000003.1, from coordinate 187,637 downwards.
ACGCATAGATTTCACCAAACGCATCCGCTGCACTTTTGCCCGCACAAATAAATCGTGCAGATAATTGCCATCACTGTTTTCAATTGCACAACGCAAAGATGTTAGATGTTGCTCAAAATCTTTCAGCCACTTAACAATGCTGCACGATTAGCCAAGGCAATATCGTGCCACATCACCGGATCACTGCCAGCAATGCGTGAAATCACGAAAACCACCTGCGGCATAACGAAAAATTTCACGATTCTGGCGAACGCTGTGCCAGCGCTATCCACCAGCGTATAAGCCAGCATGTGTGGCAGATGGCTGGTCAGCGCCAGCACTTTGTCATGTTCTTCCACAGACATTAACGACAATTCTGCATCCACCGCACGCCACAGTGATGGAAACGGCTTCCACTGCCGCCGCATTGGATTCTCACTCGGCGTCAAAATAACCCGATGACGCACGAATAAATTCTCGTTCACTGCGTCAATGCCACTTTTTTCTGAGCCAGCAATAGGATGTCCAGGAATAAAGTTTTTCTGGCAAACGACCAAACACACTTTCAGCATCACTACCACTGAGCCTTTGACGCTAGCGACATCCGTTACGATCACGCCTTTAGCAACCGCCGCATGCAATTTTTCGCAAATGCTTTTTACACTCAGCGTGGGCGGTAACCTCCAACAATATCACCTTCCTGTAACTGCGCTGTCATCGCATCGATATCGGTTGCACCGCGATCAATCACGCCGCGCACGACGGCTTTATCAATCGTTGCTGCGTTGCGGCTGATGCCCAGCACTTGAAGGCAGACATTGCGTTTTTTCAAAGCAAACGCCAACGAGCCGCCAATCAACCCTAAACCGACAACGAGGACGCGTCTCGCTTTCATGCCGACAACACCTTGCGGCAGCTTTTCAAAAATCTTTCATTTTGTTCAGGCAATCCAATAGAAACACGCAGCCAAGTTGGCATGCCATACACAGCAATTGGTCGTACTATGATGCCTTCGCGCAAAAACGCTTGATACAAAACCGAAGCATCGCGTGCAAAATCCACTGCAATAAAATTGCCCGCCGACATGTATTTCCAGATTAAGCGTATCCAATCGCCTCCAGCATTTTCATGCCTTCTGCATTGACAGCGATGCTTTGAGCAAATAATCTTCGTCGTGCAATACCGCTTCCGCTGCCGCCAAAGCCATCGAATTGACATTAAATGGCTCACGCAAACGATTCAGCAAATCCGCCACAACGGGGTGAGACACGCAGTAGCCCACACGCAAACCTGCTAAACCATAAGCTTTGGAAAAAGTTCGAGTTACGATCAGATTAGGAAAACGATCCAATAGTGTTAAACCACTGGCATAACCTTCTTGCGTGACATATTCGTGATAGGCCTCATCCAACACCACAATCACATCGCGCGGAATGTTATTCAGAAAACTTTCAATTTCCTGAATACCTAAACAAGTGCCAGTTGGGTTGTTAGGGTTGGCGATAAAAACCAATTTGGTTTTTTGATCGACCAACTGGCGCATAGCATCTAAATCATGACCAAAATCTTTCGCTTCTGCCACGCGCAATTCAGCACCGATAGATTGCACGGCAATTTCATACACCACAAAGGCATGGCGCGAAATCACGGCATTGTCTTCTGACGATAAAAACACACGCGCGATTAAATCCAGCAACTCATTAGAACCGTTACCTACTGTGATTGCCGATATATCGACAGCCAGTTTTTTTGACAACGCTGTTTTTAAATCAAAGGCTGCACCGTCAGGATACAAAGCGAGGTCAGCCATGGCCGCCTGCATAGCTGCCACTGCGGATTTAGGTACACCCAATGGATTCTCATTGCTGGCGAGCTTGATGATATTGGTGATACCCAGCTCTCGCTCCAACTCAGCGACCGGCTTCCCAGGTTGATAGGGAGATAGTTTCTGCACACCAGGAACAGCACGATCCGTAATATGTTTCATAATTAGCCTGATGTAAAAGATCAAAGAACGGCGCGTGGATAGGAACCTAAAATGCGAATATCAGCGGCTTGTTCAGCCACTTCATTCAAAACAGACGCTACATTTTTGTCGTCCACATGCCCTACAAAATCCATAAAAAATACATAGCTCCACGCACCGTTGCGTGAAGGACGCGTTTCTACACGCGTTAAATCAATATTGTTTTTGTGGAACGGCGCCAATAAGTTGTAGAGTGCGCCTGGCTTATTGCGCACAGCAACGATGATGGAGGTTTTGTCATCGCCGCTCGGTGGCACGCGCTGCGTACCGATAATTAAAAATCGCGTGGAGTTGTCTGGCAGGTCTTCAATTTTCTCATGTACTTTCTTTAATCCGTACAACTCGGCCGCCATATCACCGGCAATTGCTGCTGCATTCCATTCGCTTTGTATGCGACGAGCAGCTTCTGCATTACTGGAAACTGCCACGCGCTCGGCGTGAGGAAAATGTGAATCCAACCATTTGCGACACTGCGCCAAAGACTGCGAGTGCGAATAAATACGCGTGATATTTTCAACTTTTGTGACATCAGACACCAAAAGGTGATGATGGATACGCAGCTCCACTTCACCACAAATATGTGCAGAAGTTTCCATAAAATTATCGAGTGTGTGATTCACCACGCCTTCGGTAGAGTTCTCAACCGGCACTACGCCGTAGTTGACTGCGCCTGCCGCCACTTCTCGAAACACTTCATCAATGGCAGCCATCGGAATGCTGACGCAAGCGTGACCAAAATGTTTCAGCGCAGCAGCTTGTGTAAAAGTGCCTTCAGGACCGAGATAGGCAACTCGCACCGGCTGCTCTAATGCCAAGCACGAAGACATAATTTGTCTAAATAAACGAGCAATTTCTTCGTTATCCAAAGGCCCTTGATTGCGCTCCATTACTTTTCTTAAAACCTGCGCTTCGCGTTCTGGTCTGTAAAAAATAGTATCTGTACTGCCTTCCGCTTTTTTTATTTCAGCCACTGCTTGCGCACAGCGCGCGCGCTCTGAAATCAACTCTTGGATTTTTGTATCGATGCTGTCTATTTGATCGCGCAATGAAATCAGGCTTGTTGTCATTTTATTTAACCTTTTTAATCATGACGCTGCGCAAAGCTACGCATTTGTGCGATCAAAGCATCAACAGCAGATTCGGGAATGGCGTTATATAAACTGGCACGCATACCACCTACCGAGCGATGACCCTTTAGATTTAACAATCCCGCTTCTTCAGCTTCTTTAAGAAACGGTTTGTCCAAAGCTTCATTAGGCAGTGTAAAAGGAACATTCATCCAAGAACGACTTTGCATTTCGACAGGGTTTTTATAAAAACCACTGTCATCAATGTATTGATACAACTTTTCCGCTTTGCGTAGATTGCGCTGTGCAATACCTTCCACACCACCCTGTGCTTTCAGCCACTTGAATACCAAGCCAGCGAGATACCACGAATATGTCGGCGGCGTGTTGTACATGGAGTCATTATCGGCTGCGGTTTTCCAATCCAGTAATTTGGGAATATCAGCTCGTGCTCTGCCCAATAAATCTTCGCGCACAATCACAATCGCTAAACCTGCAGGGCCAATATTTTTCTGCGCACCTGCATAAATCACGCCAAACTTGGAAACATCAATCGGGCGAGAAAGTATGGTCGATGACATATCAGCCACTAGCGGCACAGCACCGAGATCAGGTGTCCAATGAAACTCTACACCACCAATCGTTTCGTTCGGTGTGTAATGAAAATACGCTGCGTTCTTACTCAACTGCCAACTTTCTTGCGCAGGAATGGTAGAGAAATTGCTGTCTTTTGATGAAGCGGCAATATGCACTTCACCCAAGCGTTTCCCTTCTTCATAAGCTTTTTTTGACCACTGCCCTGTCACCAAATAATCGGCTTTTCCTTCGGCGGGCAATAAATTGAGCGGCACCGCAGAAAATTGTAGCGACGCACCACCTTGCACAAAAAGTACTTTGTAATGATCAGGTACCGCGAGCAAATCGCGCAAATCGTGCTCAGCTTCCGCAGCAATTGTTGTCATTTCACTGGAACGGTGGCTCATCTCCATAATCGATAAGCCGCGCCCGTGCCAATCCAACATTTCTTGCTGTGCTTGCAAGAGTACCGCTTCCGGCAGGGCCGCCGGACCGGCACAGAAGTTGTATTTCCTGCTCACCGTTTTACCTCAATTTTCTACCGTTTCTTCCGATTCAGAATCACCCTCTTCCGATTCTGCAATACGCTCCACACTTACCAAAGACTCATCTTCTTTCAGACGAATCACTCGCACGCCTTGTGTATTGCGTGACAACACGGAAATTTCATCGGTGCGTGTGCGCACCAAAGTGCCTTGATCAGAAATCAGCATCAATTGATCGCCGTCGAATACTTGCACCGCACCGACCAATTTGCCGTTGCGATCAGAAGTTTGCATGGCGATAACACCTTGCGTGCCGCGACCTTTCGTTGGGAAGTCAGACGCTTCGGTGCGTTTACCGTAACCGTTTTGGCTTACAGTTAAAATTCTTCCGCCTTCTGCCGGCACGATTAACGCAATCATGCGTGCATCTTCTGCCAAACGAATACCGCGCACACCGCGTGCAGTACGACCCATGGCACGCACATCATCTTCTTCAAAGCGCACAGCTTTGCCATTGTCGGCAAACAACATGATGTCATTTTTGCCATTCGTGATGGCGGTTCCCACCAACACGTCGCCTTCATCCAATTCTATGGCGCGCAAGCCGACAGAACGCGGACGAGAAAACTCAGTCAAGAAAGTTTTCTTCACAGTGCCATTTGCGGTCGCCATGAAAATAAAATGATCTTCCACATACTCTTTAACAGGCAGAATTGAAGTGATGCGCTCGCCTTCATCCAACGGCAATAAATTGACCATTGGACGACCACGCGCACCGCGTGCAGCCACAGGAATTTGATACACCTTAAGCCAATACACTTTGCCCATATTGCTGAAGCACAAAATGGTGTCGTGTGTGTTGGCAATCAACAAATGTTCGACGAAATCTTCATCTTTCACTGCGGTGGCTGATTTACCCATACCGCCGCGTTTTTGCGCCTGATACACATCCAGCGCTTGCGCTTTGGCATAACCGCCGTGCGAAATTGTGACAACGCGATCTTCCGGCGTGATGAGATCTTCGGTGGTGAGATCCAACTGTGAGCTGATAATTTCTGTGCGGCGCTTGTCGTTGTAATCTGCTTTGACTTGCTCCAATTCTTCACGAATCACGGACATCAAACGCGCATAGCTACCCAAAATATCAAGATACTCAGCAATTTGCGCGAGCTTTTCTTGATACTCAGCGAGCAATTTTTCATGCTCCATGCCCGTCAAACGATGCAAACGCAAATCCAAAATCGCTTGCGCTTGTTCGGCAGAAAGATAGTACTGCCCTTCACGCAAACCAAATTCCGCACCAAGATTTTCTGGACGACAGGCAGCGTCACCGGTTTTTTCCAACCACTGTGCAACCGTACCTGGCTTCCAACCGCGCGCAATCAAACGCTCTTTGGCATCCGCAGGCGTGGGTGACTGACGAATCAATTCAATCACTTCGTCGATATTGGAAATAGCAACGGCCAAACCTTCGAGAATATGACCGCGCTCACGCGCTTTGCGCAACAAGTAAACCGTTCTGCGCGTCACCACTTCGCGGCGATGACGCACAAACGCTTCCAACATTTCTTTCAGGTTGAGTGTGCGCGGTTGGTTATCAATCAACGCCACCATGTTGATGCCAAACACGGTTTGCATTTGTGTTTGCGCATACAAATTGTTTAGCAATACTTCGCCAGATTCATTGCGTTTTAATTCGATCACGATGCGCATGCCGTCTTTATCAGACTCATCGCGCAATTCGGAAATACCTTCGATTTTTTCTCTTTGACTAACTCGGCAATTTTTTCAATCAAGCGCGCTTTGTTCACTTGATAAGGCAGCTCACCGACGATGATCGTTTCGCGGCCTGATTTTTCATCGCGCTCAACGATGGCACGAGCACGCACATAAATGCGTCCGCGACCTGTACGATACGCTTCAACAATACCCGCTTTGCCGTTGATGATGCCCGCTGTGGGGAAATCGGGGCCCGGAACAAACTCCATCAATTCATCAACGCCTAAATCAGGATTGCCGACTAGGGCCAAACAAGCATCGACGACTTCACCAAGATTGTGTGGTGGAATGTTAGTCGCCATACCAACGGCAATACCTGACGAACCATTCACCAATAAATTGGGAATGCGTGTCGGCATCACTTCAGGAATCAGTTCGGTGCCGTCATAGTTCGGCACATAATCGACGGTTTCTTTGTCCAAATCCGCCAACAAATCGTGAGCAATTTTTGACATGCGGATTTCGGTGTAACGCATGGCGGCTGGCGAATCGCCATCAATCGAACCGAAGTTACCTTGGCCATCCACTAGCATGTAGCGCAGGGAGAAAGGCTGTGCCATCCGAACGATGGTGTCATACACAGCAGAATCGCCGTGCGGGTGGTATTTACCGATAACATCACCGACCACACGCGCGGATTTTTTATAAGGCTTATTCCAAGCGTTGCCCAGCTCATTCATCGCAAACAGCACACGACGGTGAACAGGCTTGAGACCGTCACGCGCATCAGGCAATGCCCGACCAACGATAACGCTCATCGCGTAATCCAAATAGGACTGTTTCAGTTCATCTTCGATATTGATGGGCAGAATTTCTTTGGCGAGATCAGCCATGTAGCAGCGTTCCTTTTATTACAGCTTTTTGTTACTGCGGGCATCGACGATGCAGCGGCGATGAAAGGCGTAATTCTAACTGAAATCAGCCACTTGTGGGGGGATAGCGGGCAACGAAGAACGCCGTGTAGGCGTTAATTGAGCGCAGATAAATTGATCAGCAAGCTTTCGAGATAAGCATCATCAACCGGATGCCCTGCAATCAGTGCGCGGTAATACAGCGGCCCCCACAACTGATCGAGCAACACATCTAAGCGCATATTGGCACTCAATTCACCCGTGGTGACAGCTTTTTGCAAATCACGCAAACCGATGGCCTGCAAGCGCGCAAAAAAACTGTTGTAGAGCAAATCCAACATAGCCGGATCGGTGCGACACTCTGCCAACACAGCCAGCAGTACGGGCGTCATCCGACCGCGCAGCAGTGTTTTGTAGCCTCCTTTTAAGCAAGCAAGTAAGTGTGCGCGCAGGTTGCGACCATCGAACGGAATCTGTGGCATTAGCAAGGCCTTTTCCGTCAGCACCTCAATGACCAATCCCACTTTATTGGGCCACCAGCGATAGATCGTGGCTTTGCTTACCCCTGCCATGTTGGCGATGGCTTCAATGGTAATGTCGCCATAGGGTTTGCTGTCTAATAAGGAAGAGCAGGCTTTCAGAATAGCCTCATGGCTACTCTGGCTGCGAGGTCTACCCGCCACGCGTCTATTGATGACTTCAGCTTCCATAGCCAGCTCCTTTTTGTTGAGATCAACATTCACTGTTTCGGCTCAGTCTAGCGAGACAGCTTGCGCATTGTCACCACTAAAAACCTCATTTTTTCATTGTAATTGAATAAGTTAGATAACATGGTTATAGTGACACGCCCACATTTGTGTTGGTTCAATCAACCAACCCTGTGAGCAGAGGGTGGTATCGCGCAGCTCCGACAAGACACGCTGCCAGTTACCGGATTTAGCCTGTACCGCAGGCAAACCGCATTGCCCATCCTGTAGCGATGACTGAATTTCTCGCTTTGTGCCCTTCCATCCTAAATAGGCATAAAGCGTACACAAAGGCAGGCAGAAAGCCTCCGTGATGCACTTCCTGTTGCACAAGACGCTAACACTAGCGCAGCACAGGGAAACCGGACACTCTTCGTCTGCTGACCCAGCCGTCCTGCAGGGCAATGCACGCATATAGCCATTGCATTGGCGTTAAGCCAATACCTGATAGGAATAAAAAAATATGAAACGCATGTTAATCAACGCAACCCAACCGGAAGAACTCCGCGTTGCACTGGTTGATGGTCAAAAACTGTACGACCTCGATATCGAACACACCAACCGTCGCCAAGAAAAAGCCAACATCTATAAAGGAAGAATCACTCGCGTCGAGCCCAGCCTTGAAGCGGCTTTTGTGGATTACGGCGCAGAACGCCACGGCTTCCTTTCTCTGAAAGAAATCAGCCGCGAATACTTCAGCAAACAGCCCAACGAAATTGAAGGCCGTATCAACATTCGCGATGTCATCCGTGAAGGCCAAGAAGTCATTGTTCAAATTGACAAAGAGGAGCGCGGCAACAAAGGTGCGGCACTCACCACCTTTATCAGCCTCGCTGGTCGCTATTTGGTATTGATGCCCAACAATCCTCGTGTTGGCGGTATTTCACGCCGCATCGAAGGCGACGACCGCTCCGATCTGAAAGACGCCCTCGCCGGTTTGGATTTACCTGCAGGCATGGGAACCATCGTGCGCACCGCAGGTATTGGTCGCTCGTCCGAAGAACTGCAATGGGATTTGGATTACCTGCTGCAACTGTGGAACTCCATCAAAACAGAAGCGGATAACAGCGCTGCGCCCCACTTTTTGTTCCAAGAGAGCAATGTCGTCATTCGTGCGATTCGCGATTACCTACGCCAAGACATCGGTGAAGTGATCATTGATACCCGTACCGCTTATGAATTGGCGTCTGCGTTTATCAAACAGGTGATGCCGAATTACCACAGTAAAGTGAAGCTGTATCAAGACAGCATTCCGCTGTTCAATCGTTATCAAATTGAAAGCCAAATCGAAACCGCTTTTGAACGCGAAGTGAAATTGCCTTCCGGTGGTGCGATTGTTATCGATGTAACGGAAGCATTGGTGTCTATCGACATCAACTCCTCACGCGCCACCAAAGGCGGCGACATTGAAGAAACAGCGACCAACACCAACTTAGAAGCAGCCGATGAAATTGCACGCCAGTTGCGTTTGCGCGATATGGGCGGTTTGGTGGTGATCGATTTTATCGACATGAATTCACCAAAAAATCAGCGCGCGGTAGAAGACAGAATTCGCGATGCGTTGCAAATGGATCGCGCGCGCGTGCAAGTCGGACGCATTTCACGCTTTGGTTTGCTGGAAATGTCTCGCCAGCGTTTGCGCCCTTCACTCAGCGAAACTTCTGGTCACATCTGCCCGCGCTGTAATGGTCAAGGTACGATTCGCGGCACAAAATCTATTGCGTTGGCTCTGCTGCGCATGTTGGAAGAAGAAGCACAGAAGGAACGCAGCTCTGAAGTGCGCGCAATCACGCCAGTTTCTGTTGCCAGTTTTTTGTTGAATGAAAAGCGCAAACAAATCAGTGAAATTGAAAAACGCCATCAGTGCCGCGTTGTAATTGCGCCTAACCCAGATATGGTGACGCCGCACTACCACATCCAGCGTTTGCGCGATGATGACGCACAACTCGCACAAGCCAGCTTTGAAATTGAATACAACGATGCGCAGCATCAAGAAATTGATGACACCTCTGCTCCATCACAGCAACCCAAAGCTGCAGCCGTACAAATTTCCGTACCGAGCACGCCTGCGCCACAGTCTCAGCAAGTGACAGCCGCAGCTCCTACTGCCGCGCCACAAAACAGCGAGAAAAAATCAGCTAGTTTTATGACGCGCTTGTTCAGCAAATTATTTGGCGATGCTGAAAAAGTAGAAGAAGTTGCACCAGAATCGGAAAAGAAAAATGCACCGCGAGAGCGCGATCGCAATAACGATCAGCGCCGTCGTGGCAATAATCGCAATGGGCACAATCGCAATCAACGCGAGCGCGGCAATAATCGTGATCGTGATAACCGTGACCGTGATGACAATGCGCCGCGCAATGATCAAAACAGAAACGAACAAAATCGCGGTGATCAAAACCGCAGAAATAATCAACAGCAAAAACCACAGCAACAAAATACGCGCCCAAATAATGCACAACAAGGCGCGCAACAACCTGTCGCTCGTAATGAACAGCAGCAGCAACAGCGCAACCATGAAGATCGCGCGCCGCAACAACAAGATAACGGTGATGCGCCAGCGCGTCGTCCGTCTGGCAAACGCCCACGCAATGACAGACAGCGCAATCGCCCCAATGCTGCGGATCAACCGCAACAGCAATCATTGATTACAACAGAACAACCAGCAAATGAAGTGATTGCTCCTGTTGCTGATACGCAGGCTGCACCTTCGCGCCCTGCTGCACCACAAACTCAATCTGTTGAACCAGTAAAAACTGAGGCCACACAAGAAACTACACCAGTACACAGTTCAATGCCTACAACAACTACAGCAAGCGAAATATTGCCTACGGAGAAGCCTGTAGAGAAAAAAGTAGAAGCAAAACTAGAGCAACAAGTTGCGCCAAAAGTTGAATCTGCTGCTGCGCCAGTGGCTGAGACAACTGCTCCAGCAGCCACGACTGAGTCGTCAGCGCCTGTTGCTCGTGTGCGCACACGCCCTAGTAATGATCCGCGCTTGCATCCGAAAAAAGAACCACGCGAGTTCACTATTTTATCTGTGCAAGCAAACAATCCAGAACCCGTTGCACCTACCGAGATGGCACAACCTGACCCAGCGAGGCAGCAACGCAAACGCCCTGCTAACGATCCTCGCAGCAAGCGTACAGAGAGTGCTACTGAAGCTATACCGCAATAATTTTTTTATAGAGTGATTTCAATCGTTCGAGTGTGTAAAAAACATGTACGCCTACACAGACATTGATAAAAAAATTCTCGGTCAACGCGTTATTCAATTTCGCGGGCAAATGGATCGCTTTATTAAAGGCGAATTAGCACCTGCCGAGTTTTTACCACTGCGTTTGCAAAATGGACTTTACATTCAGCGCCACGCGCCGATGTTGCGTTTAGCAGTACCCTACGGTTTATTGTCATCCGCACAACTGCGCATGTTGGCGCATGTCGCTCGTCACTACGATAAAGGCTACGGGCATGTCACTACGCGCACCAACATTCAATTCATGTGGCCGCGCTTAACTGAAGTACCCAGTATTCTTGCCGAGCTAGCCACCGTTGGAATGCACTCCATTCAAACGAGTGGCAACTGCGTGCGCAACACCACGACCGATCAATTTGCGGGTGTCGCTGCTGATGAATTGATGGATCCTCGCCCTTACTGCGAAATTATTCGTCAGTGGTCAACCTTCCACCCGGAGTTTGCTTTTTTACCCCGCAAATTCAAAATTGCCGTGAACAGCGCCAAATCAGATCGCGCAGCGATTTTGATTCACGACATCGCCTTAGAATTGACCAAAAACGATGCAGGTGAAGTGGGCTATCGCGTATTTGTCGGTGGTGGCTTAGGTCGCACACCGTGCATCGCCGCACTGATTCGTGAGTTTTTGCCAGAAAAACATTTGCTGACTTATTTAGAATCGATTATCCGCACCTACAACCTATTGGGTCGTCGCGATAACAAGCACAAAGCGCGTATCAAAATTCTTGTCAAAGCGTTGGGTCCTGAAGGCTTCGCTGAAAAAGTCGAAAAAGAATGGGCACTGGTTAAAGATGGCCCCGCCACGCTCACCGAAGCAGAAATCGAGCGCGTTAAAAAGCATTTTTCTACACCTGATTACAAACAGTTGGATGAAACAGCTGTCGCTGCACAATTAGAAAAACTTGCCGCCGAAGACAAAGCATTTGCCAACTGGATGAGTCGCAATGTGCACCCGCACAAACAAGCTGGCTATCGCATTGTCACGCTATCACTCAAACCCACAGGCGTGATTCCTGGTGATGTCTCGGACAAACAGTTTGATGCCATTGCTGATTTAGCCGATGAATACAGTTTTGGCGAAGCGCGCACAACACACTTCCAAAATATTGTTTTAGCCGATATTGATGGCACTCGCCTGCATGAGCTGTGGAAAAAAATTAAACCGCTGGGCTTTGCCGCACCTAATATTGGTACGCTGAATGACATTATTTGCTGCCCTGGTGGAAGCTATTGTGCATTAGCCAATGCAAAGTCAATTCCTGTTGCTGAAGCCATTCAAAGAAAGTTTGATGATTTAGATTATTTGTATGACCTTGGCGATATTGAACTGAATATTTCTGGCTGCATGAATGCTTGCGGACATCACCATGTCGGCAATATCGGCATCTTAGGCGTTGATAAAAAAGGGGCTGAGTTTTATCAAATATCGCTTGGCGGATTCTCTGGTAAAAATGCAACCTTGGGCGATATTCTTGGCCCTTCATTTTCGCAGGATGATGTACCTCTCGTTATCGAAAAAATTCTGAATGTTTATGTAGAAAATCGATTGGACGGTGAAAGCTTTATTGAAACCTATCGTCGCATCGGCATTGATCAGTTTAAGGAACGCGCTTATGCCTGAGCAACGCATTATCAAAGACGGCACTGTTGTGACAAGTAACTGGCAACAGATTGAAAAAGATGTCACTGATATTCCTCAAGGTGAGCAATTAATGTTGCCTTACGCTTTATGGAAAACTCACTATGAAAGTGTAAAAGACCGCAAGGACATTGCTATTTGGTTTGATAGCGAAGATTTTACTGAAACCGAGTGGACTGAGCAGCTACAAAAGCTCCCGCTCATTGCCATCCATTTTCCTATTTTTACCGATGGCCGTGGCTTCACTACAGCGCGTATGTTGCGGCAACGCTTCAACTACACCGGCGATATCCGTGTTTTTGGTCATGTGTTGCGCGAGCAGATGTGTTACTTGAAGCGCTGTGGCGTCAGCAGCTTTGTACTGGCCGAGCACATCAATTTAGAAGAAGCCGTCGAATCATTAAATGATTTCACTGAATACTATCAGTGCTCAGTGGATCAGCCTCAGCCACTTTTTCGCAGAATGTAAATTGCGCTGAAAGCAAATCCATCTTTTGTAACAAAAACTTTTTAAGCAGCTCTTTTTTTGAGCTGCTTTTTTAGATCGTTCTACGCGGTTTTCTACCGCTGATTTTTTCTGCTGAAGCTCTAGAACGCATAGGTTTACGCTGCTCGCGTTTCATTACTTCTTTGTCAGCTGGCGTTAGCGCGGATATAGGCGGTACGGGTAAGCCAGCTTCCTGATACAAAATTGCCATTTCACCTGGCGTTAATTCTTGCCAACGCCCTTCGGGTAATTTATTAGCCAGCGTCACAGGCCCAAAACGCACGCGCTTTAGCCGAGAAACACGCAATCCTTGTGATTCCCACATACGACGCACTTCACGGTTGCGACCTTCCATCAAAGTACAGCAGTACCAACGGTTAATGCTTTCGCTTTCGTCTTTGTGCAAAAGTCCAACATCCGTAAATCGCGCCATGCCGTCATCCAGCTCGACACCATCGCGCAGGCGTTGCAGCATATCGTTATCCACTGCGCCCATCACACGCACTAAATATTCACGATCTATTTGTGCACTCGGATGCATTAATTTATTTGCCAACTCACCATCTGAAGTCAGAATCAACAAACCACTGGTGTTGATATCCAGTCGCCCCACAGCAATCCAGCGCCCTTTTTCTAGCGTTGGCAAATGTTCAAAAATGGTTGGGCGACCTTCAGGATCAGAGCGTGTGCAAATTTCGCCGATTGGTTTGTTATACAGCAGCACACGCACGCGCGGGCCAGCTAAACGCGTAGAAGAAATGGGCTTTCCGTCCACGCCAATTTTGTCATTTAAAGTTGCGCGATCACCCAATCCGGCTACTTTGTCATTGATGGTCACGCGCCCTTCTGCAATCCACGTTTCCAATTCTCGGCGTGAACCAAAACCCGCACGCGCCAATAATTTCTGTAATTTTTCAGTTGCTACAGTCGTTGTTGCTACGGCTGGCTTTTTTCTTTCACTTGTTTGCTTGTGTGGTTTTTTTTCAGCAGCAGGTTTGGCTTTACTTGATGTGCGCGATGCAGGCTTCGCTTTATCCGTGCCGCGAGTAGACTTACCTTTATGTTCAGACATCAGTGCAGCACCGGTGCAGTATCAATATCAGTAGCAGGATCTTGCGATATCTGCTCAACCGTTTCCTCAGCATCGTCAACCATCTCGCCACCTGCCTGCTCTGCAAGACGCGGCGCTAAAGCTTCTATGACTTGCTGGTCTTGACCAAAATCCAGTTCAGCATTGATTTTATCGATATCGCGAATTTCACTTAACGATGGCAACTCATCCAAACTTTTGAGATTGAAATAATCTAAAAATTGACGCGTAGTGGCATACAGCGCAGGGCGACCCGGCACATCACGATGCCCAACGATACGCACCCACTGCCTTTCCATCAGTGTTTTTATGATGGCGGTACTTACCGCTACACCACGAATTTCTTCGATATCACCGCGTGTAATCGGCTGACGATAGGCAATCAACGCCAGCGTTTCCAAAATTGCGCGCGAGTAGCGAACCGGTTTTTCTTCCCACAAACGCCCTACCCACAATGCAAATTCCTGCCGCACTTGATAGCGCCAACCCGTTGCCACTTCTTTCAACTCAAAGCCGTGGTCTCGGCAATCAGCCGCAATTTCTTCAATCGCTGCTTGAATTTCTTCAGCATCTGGTTTTTCTGCATCACCAAACACTTCTTGGTCAGCAAACACTTCTGCAATGCGTTTAACAGAGAGCGGTTCATTGCTGGCAAGCAACAAACCTTCCACAATTTTCTTAAGCTGTACTTTATCAAATTGACTCATATTTTTATCACTATTGTGAACAGCTGCTATCAACTCGTTTTTGCACGAACATGAATAGGGCCGTAGGTTTCTGTTTGCAAAAGCTCAATCAGTGATTCTTTGACTAATTCCATGACAGCAAGAAAAGTTACCACCACACCCAACTTGCCCTCTTTGAGAGTAAATAAGGTTACAAAAGGCATGAACTGGCCATCTTTTAATTTTTCTAAAACTTGCGACATTCGTTCACGCGTCGATAAACGCTCTCTCTCAACCTGATGGCTTTCAAACATATCGGCACGACGCAAAACTTCTGCTAAAGCAAGCAGCAGCTCTTTCATATCAACAGCGGGATCTGCACGGCGACTTTCGCGCTCTGGCGGCTCTGCGCCACCAATAAACACTTCGCGCCCCTCTCGCGGCAATGCATCCAAATCTTCAGCTGCTTGTTTGAATCGCTCGTACTCTTGCAAACGACGAATCAATTGCGCACGAGGATCCTCCTCGTCTTCTTCTGCTTCAGAAGAACGCGGCAACAAGACACGAGATTTAATTTCAGCCAACATAGCCGCCATGACCAAATATTCAGCCGCTAATTCAAACTGCATTGCATCCATTAGCTCAATGTACTGCATATACTGTCGAGTAATTTCAGCAACATTGATATCGAGAATATCTAAATTCTGTTTACGAATGAGATACAACAATAAATCTAAAGGTCCTTCAAAAGCCTCAAGAATAACTTCTAGCGCATCAGGCGGTATATAAAGGTCTTTGGGCAGCTCTGTAATACCTTTGCCATGCACAATTGCAAACGGCATCTCCGCTTGCTCTGGCGAAAGCTTCGTACTTACCGCTTCTTCCGTTGTCATAATTTTTTGCTACTCAAGGAACACTGCGAATCTGGATGGCATCCACGCCTAAACCAGAAATCACATCGGAAATAACAACCACTTTATCACCAGATTGAAAAGCATCATCGCGCTTCAAAATTTCAAACGCTGCCAGCAAGGTTTTTTCTGGATCACTTGAAAATGCCAATCGATGTGAAACCAAGGCACGGTTGAGGCTCATTTGTCTTCGTGTACGACTGTCATTGGTGAATGCATAAATTGTCGTTTTTGTTGGGCGACAATTGGTCACTAAATTTGCCATGATGCCGCGTCGAGTTATAACCACGATACCGCGTGCTTCCATATTTTCTGCCAATTGCACAGCAGAATGCGCCAGATGCTGTTTGTCCGTATCTTTTATCAAATTATCGCAAAGCCGCAACCCTGGAACTTTCTCTGTCGTTCGCGCAATGCGATCCATATATTCAACACAGCGAAGTGGATATTTCCCTACCGTCGTTTCGCCTGACAACATGATGCAATCGACTTCTTCCTCAATAGCATTGGCAACATCGGTTACCTCTGCGCGCGTTGGAATCGGATTCTCAATCATCGATTCCAATAAGTGTGTTGCAACAATAACCCGTTTGCCATGCTCCTGACACAAACGCACGATTTGACGCTGCACATTAGGCAAGTCTTCGATATTAATTTCTACACCGAGATCACCACGCGCTACCATCACACCATCAGCAGCAGCAACAATTTCCTCAATATTTTTTACACCTTCTTGATCTTCAATTTTAGCAATAATTTTAATTTTATCGGCTTTGCTACC
The DNA here is from genome assembly GCA_041395665.1 of Pseudomonadales bacterium. Classification (NCBI taxonomy): domain Bacteria; kingdom Pseudomonadati; phylum Pseudomonadota; class Gammaproteobacteria; order Pseudomonadales; species Pseudomonadales bacterium. The sequence continues at coordinate 171,299 of JAWLAB010000003.1, read as the reverse complement.
AAGCAACTTGCGCAATTCGCGAATATCGTTCGCTTCACGCACAAAAGACAGCGCAATAAAGTCCACTTCTTGCTTCATGCCAAACAGAATGTCTTCACGGTCTTTGGTGGTAATCGCTGGCAAATTGACACGAATGCCAGGCAGGTTTACATGGCGACGACTTTTAAGACGACCACCATCCAATACTTTACAGCGCATCACGCGCCCTTGAACTTCTAAAACTTCTAAATTGATGATGCCGTTATCAACGGTAATTTTGTCACCGATTTTTACATCATTGATTAAATCGTGATAATTGATATTCAGCGAGGTAGATTCAACATCATCAGCACGCGCTGATACAGAAATAATATCGCCGCGCTTTAACTCTAGATCATTTTTTAGCGTGCCTGTTCTGATTTCAGGCCCTTGTGTATCTAACAACAATGGAATGGGATGCTGTAACTCTTTATTCAGTGTTTTGACAGCTTTAATGACCTTAGCGTGCGAATGGTGATCACCGTGGGACATATTGAGACGCACAACATTCATGCCCGCCTGTGCCATTTTTTTCAGCATTTCATACGATTCAGTGGCAGGGCCGATCGTGCAAATAATTTTGGTCTTTCTCACAGCAGAGATCTCGCTACATTCTTGGCGAGCTATTTTAGCCTTTCAGCTGCAACTGTTGGGTAATTCTTTCCAAAATTCGACTGAATTGGCGTATGGCAGATATGGCTAGCTGCTGCACCTCTAACTGCTGCGCTCCAATAATAGAGTCACTGATAGTCGTAAAACTTTTAATCCCTATTTTGCGTGCCGAACGCTGCATGGTGGTTACCACTTCCCGTACAGCGTCCACATCCTGCACTTCAACGGCGCGACGCAACTTACCGATTTCGCCCCAAGCATGCCGTACAAAGCGGCCGACTTCATCGATCGCTTTTACCGCATCACCGTCAAATGCATCCATCAGTACAGATATATCAACAGGCTTCTGGAGATTGCACGCCACCCATATTTCTATAGTTCTTATCATGATGTCTGGCTGCACCGGCTTGGCCAGAAAGTCATTCACGCCAGCAACAAAGCAACGCTCCATGCCGTCACCCCAGATATTTGCTGTCATAGCAATGATCAGCGTATCGCGCAGCTCCTCATCTGCACGAATCAGTCGAGTTGCCTCCAAGCCATCCATAACCGGCATCTGCAAATCCATTAGTACGCAATCAAAAGTTTGACCGCTCATTTTCTGGAGTGCTTCTTGGCCATTATTGGCAGTTACTACCTTCGCACCCGACATTTCCAGCAATTCTTGTACAACTTGCTGGTTGAAATGATCGTCTTCTACTAGCAACACACGAGTATCGTGCAGCCGCTGCTCCACAATATTTACCTCGGCCACCTCGCGTATTTCAGCGGTGGCTGGAGCATCTGCACGCGTCAGCCTCACAGTAAACCAAAAAGTACTGCCTTTCCCGCTCTGGCTGTCAAAACCAACATCGCCTCCCATCATGGCAGACAGGCGGCGGTTAATGGCCAAGCCCAACCCTGAGCCACCAAATTTCCTGCGCAACGACATATCCGCTTGTTGAAAAGCCGCGAACAATTTTTTCTGCAAGGCGGGTGTGATACCAATACCCTCGTCACTCACTTCAAAACGCAGCAATACATTAGCCACACTACTCGCCACGACCAATACTCTGATAGTGACATTACCTTTATCCGAGAACTTGATGGCATTGCTCACATAATTGGAAAGAATCTGCTTAATTCGCACAGCATCGCCGAGCAAATCCTTATCCAGTCTTTCATCCACATCTATTCGTATAGCAAGCTTCTTCGCTTCTATTTTTTCTTTGTGCAAATCAACAACAGAAGTAACGATATTTTGAAGATTGATGGGGGCAATATCGAGATGCAGCTTCCCTGATTCAAGTCGGGAAAAATCCAACACATCATCAACCAATTCCAACAACAGCCTACTAGATACTTGAATTTTTTCTAGATAGTCACGCTGCCGAGAATGCAACTCTGTCCCGAGAACCATTTTTGACATATTGATAATATTGCTGATTGGCGTGCGAATTTCATGGCTCATATTGGAGAGAAATTCTGTTTTTACCTGTGTTAATGCTTCCGCTTCTTTTTTTGCATTTTCCAATGCCTCTGTGCGTTCTGCGACACGCTGTTCCAACAAGACATTTGCCTCAAGCAATCTAGCTTCAGCTACCTTTTTGTCACTGATATCACTGTGCGTGCCCACCATCCGCAGAGGCTTTCCTTTTTTGTCATAACGCACAACCATTCCACGATCTAAAATCCATTTATAGTTTCCATCTTTACAGCGCACACGGTGTTCGTTTTCGTAAAAAGGCGTTCTCCCTTCAAGATGCTCATCAAAGTCAAATAACACTTGCCCCATATCATCGGGATGAACGATTTCTGACCAAGCCGCAGGTGTGGCGATAATACTGTCACCGTAGTAGTCATACATACGAATAAAAAATGGGGATAAATGCACTTTTTCTTGTGCCATATCCCAATCCCATACGCCGTTACCAGAGCCTTCCAAGGCAAAATTCCAACGCTCCTCACTCTCGCGCAACGCTTTTTCACTGCCGCGATTGGCGTACATAACCAAAGAAAGGCTCATGCCCACCATGGTGAGAACAACCATGTATACCCAGTAGTGAAGCAATGCCAAGCTTGCGTCTTCAGCAGCAAACACTTTCGAATGATCAAGAATACTGAGAATGCCCTGCACAGCAATCATCAGAATAATTAACAGCACACCGTGCCGACCTAGACGAATGGCGGCCCACATAACAAAAACAAACATCCAAAAAGGTTCTGCGTAACCAGAAAAAAAAGAATCAAACCACCCTAAGAAAATGATTTGTCCACTAAAAAAAGCCAAGACAACACACACGACACTACACAGCAGTGATCTCTTACTCCATTCAACTTCTGGTTTTTCTTTCCACACTAAAATCAAAGGTGCAAAAAGAATCATCCCTAATACATTGCCCTGCCACCAATACATCCATGACATAACCCAATTGCTGTCGGAAACATGGCCAAAAAATATCAAGCCACTCAAACTGATAGAGGCACTCACAGCGGCGGCAATCGCCGCTACTAACACCAAAAGATAGTAATCGCGTGTTTCTCTCAACTCAGATTGAATAGGAAAAACATGCGTCAACAATGCCCATGCGAGCAAAGCTTCCAAAGTATTAGCGCCAGTAATAATTAAAGAGGTGGGAATGTGGTGGCCAACACCATTGGTATAAGCAGCAATAAAAGCACCTAAAAAAATACCAGGCCAGTAATGCCAACCCCAAATCATCAGTGCCGCCAACGCAATACCGCTCGACGGCCAAAACAGCGCAATGATTTTATCGGTGGCAAAAAAATTGAGCACTAAATGCGCTGCTGCCCAGTAGCTCAACACCAAGACAATGGTGCGCAGGGTATAGGTCAACCCTGCAGAATAAACATTCCTGTCTAGCACTCCGTTCATGAGCACCCCAGCTTCCATAAATGGTCGATTAGATGGGTAGACAATACCGCGACGCAGACTTCTCTACAACATTCGTGTGATGCAACGCACACTGTCACGCTGTGGTGCAAACTTTTATCATAGACGCATCTTTTCTAGGAAATCTGTATGTCTGACTTTATTACGATTGAAAAAGACCGCCCCGGCATTGCGGTTATTCGCATGAACCGCCCTGAGCGCATGAATGCCATGGCGTTTGATGTGATGGTGCCACTCAAAGAAGCCTTAGAAGAAGTCAGTTTTGATAACAAAACGCGCGTGGTGATACTCACCGGTGTGGGCAATGGCTTTTGCTCGGGCGCAGACCTCAAAGACCCTGGCTATCTCTCTATCTTTGATGGATTAACCATGCCCGGCATTGCACGCCGCGCGATGAAGGTGTTGGACGATGTGATGCACGCCGTGCAAACCATGCACCAGCCCGTCATTTCTGCCATCAACGGTCCTGCCATTGGCGGTGGTTTTTGCCTGTCGATGATTACGGATATTCGTATTGCATCCAGCACAGCAATTTTCCGCGCAGCGGGTGTTAATAATGGGCTGACTTCTGCCGAATTGGGTTTGAGCTACACCTTGCCGCGCGCCATTGGTTCAACGCGCGCGTTTGAAATTATGTTGACGGGGCGCGATGTCAGCGCAGAAGAAGCAGAACGCATTGGCATTGTGAGCAAAGTGGTTGCACCAGAGCAGTTGATGGAAACCTGCTTTGCGACGGCCGAACAAATTTTGCAACACAGCCACCTCGGCGTGGAATTATCCAAACAAATGTTGTGGGCTGGCATGCAAGCGAGCAATTTGCACACACACATGAATCACGAAGGTCACGCGCAACTTTATGTGCGCATGACAACCAAAAACTTTGAGGAAGCAATCAAAGCGCGCAAAGAAAAACGCAAGCCAGATTTCAAAGATTAAAGCGCGTTTTCTGTCATGCTCGCTATTCAACAACTCTCTGCATCCATCGAACATCATCAATTATTTGATGATTTGCATTGCACGCTGCAAGCCGGTGAGTTGTTGTTAGTCACAGGCGAAAACGGCAGCGGAAAAACCAGCTTATTGCGTGTTTTAGCGGGCTTAAATCGCCAATACAGTGGCCAAGTGAGCTGGCAAGAAAAAGATATTCGCGAACATTGGCACGATTACGCTGCGCAGCTTTTGTATCTCGGTCATCAGCCTGCACTTAAATCGCAATTGTCTGCGCGTGAAAATCTCGCGTGGTATGCCAACTGTGTGCAAGCTGATACAGCACAAATTGAAACCGCGTTGAAAGCGCTGGGCATTGCACACAAAGCGCATCTTCCCTGCCACCGTTTATCTGCCGGTCAACAACGCCGCGTTGCGCTAGCGCGACTTTTTTTCAGCAATCATCCTTTATGGATTTTGGATGAACCTTTCACTGCACTCGACACACGCGGTTTTGCTCTGATTGCAGAACGCTTACAACAACATTGCGCAAACGGTGGCATTGCCGTGCTCACCACGCATCACGGCAGCGAACAATTAGGATTGATGCATCGCACACTCGCGCTCGGTGTTACATCGCAAAAAGCTACCTCACAAAAAATCACCTCGCAGCAAACAGCGGTGACGGCATGAGTGTGTTAATCGCCACAGCCAAACGCGAATGGCAACTCGCTTGGCGCAACTTGGCCGATGCCATCAATCCCGCCGCATTTTTTTTGATGGTGGTTGCGTTGATTCCACTGGGTATTAGTGCGGAATCCGCCAAGCTCGCCGCGATGGCGCCTGGTGTGCTGTGGGTCGCCGCCCTACTCGCTAGTTTGTTGTCTGCCGATATGTTGTTTCGTCGCGATTACGACGACGGCATGCTCGAACAATACTTGTTGCTGCCAGAGCATTTGTACGGCGTGGTATGGATCAAAATACTGGTGCATTGGCTGTTCACGGGCTTGCCCTTGGTCGTGTTGTCGCCTCTACTGGGCGGGATGCTGTCACTGCCTCTACAGGCAATGCCCATCACCATGCTCGCTCTCACGCTCGGCACTCTCAGCCTTTCACTGATTGGCGCCATCGGTGCGTCACTCACGGTGAGCTTACGGCGCGGCGGTTTGCTCATTGCCGTCATCGTGCTGCCGCTTTATATCCCCGTGTTGATTTTTGGCGCCAGCGCAACGGCACAAGCAGCACTCGGCTCAGCCGCTTGGGGACAAGTCGCCATCTTGGGCGCTTTTGCGGTGATGGCTTTAGTGCTGACACCTTTAGTCGTGATGGCGGGTCTGCGGATTGCGGTAGAGAGTTAACCTATACCCCTGTGGTATCCTTGCCGCGCTTTTTTTCACCCTGTTTTATTCATTCATTTGATTTCATTTCACCCAAAACATGCTTAAAACTTGGTTCCACCGCTGGGGATCACCCCCTTGGTTTTATCGCAGAAGTGGCCAACTTCTGCCATGGCTCAGTGCAGCAGCATTTATTTTGCTCGTAGTCGGCTGCGTGTGGGGATTGGCAATCGCGCCAGAAGATGCAAAACAAGGCAACAGCTATCGCATCATCTATATTCATGTGCCAGCAGCTTTTCTCGCATTAGCAGGTTACTACCTGATGGCGATAGCGGGCTGTGTTGGTTTGGTGTGGCGTATGAAGCTAGCGTTTTGGGCGCTGCGTGCCGCCGCACCGATTGGCGCAGCCATGACTTTCATAGCCCTCGTCACTGGCTCCATTTGGGGCAAACCCACATGGGGAACTTGGTGGGAATGGGATGCGCGCATCACCTCCATGCTGATTTTGTTTTTTCTCTATCTCGGCGTGATGGCATTGGCGAATGCGTATCAAAACAGTGAGAACGGTAATCGTGCTGCCAGCATTCTTACGCTCGTCGGCACTGTCAACATTCCTATTATTTATATGTCGGTGAAATGGTGGAACACGCTACATCAAGGTGCTTCGCTCAAATTAACTTCAGCGTCAACAATTGATCCTTCCATGCTGCAACCGTTGTGGGTGATGATTATTGGTTTTTACATGCTCTACGCTGTTCTGTTATTACTGAACTTACGCTGCGAAATTTTGTCGAACGAACGCAATAGCCGCTGGCTCGCTGATTTATTCAGCAAATCACCCATCACGGAAACACGCTAATGTATTTCGCAAGCATTCACGATTTGCTCACCATGCACGGTCACGGTTTTTATGTGTGGAGCGCTTATGGCATCAGCTTCTTTACTGTATTGGCTATGGTGTGGCATCCCATCAGCCGTCACGCACAATTGCGCAAGGAGATCGCGCAACAAATTTCGGAGTAATGCACCATGCATCCTGTGCGCAAACAACGCTTACTGATTGTGCTGGCCATTGTCATTGCTTCCTCTGTTGCTATCGGTCTGATTACTTTCGCGCTGCGCGAAAATATGAATTTATTTTTTACGCCTGCCGACATTGCTGCAGGTAAAGCGCCACTGGATCGCACCATTCGCCTTGGCGGTTTTGTCAATAAAGGCAGTGTGAAGCGCGATAGCAACAGCCTAGCTGTGCAGTTTGCTATTGGCGATGGCAATCACAGTATTCCTGTTATCTATACAGGCATCCTCCCTGATTTATTTGCCGAGGAACAAGCAGCTATTGCCAAAGGAAAATGGGATGGCACTACTTTCCATTCGACGGAAGTGCTCGCCAAACACGATGAAAATTACACACCACCAGAAATTCGCGACAGCATGAAAAAAATGGGCCCGAAACCCACTACGCACCCACAGTAGATCAATATGATTCCTGAACTCGGACTTTACTGCCTCATCCTCGCCTTCTCTATTAGCATCGTACAAGGCATTCTGCCGATGGCAGGCACCTACTTACGAGCGCAACACTGGATGCGCATGGCGGCGCCGTTAGCTATCACAAATTTTGTTTTACTCTCTGGCAGTTTTGCCGCCTTAACTTACTGCTTTATTACCGATGATTTTTCAGTGCAGTATGTTGCCAACAACTCCAATACGCTGCTGCCTGCGCATTACAAAATCAGTGCTGTATGGGGCGCGCACGAGGGCTCGCTACTACTTTGGTTGTTGATTCTCTGTTTTTGGTCCGCCATTTTTGCTCTATTTTCACGCCAACTACCTGTCGTACTTCGCGCTCGTATCATTAGTATATTAGGAATGATTACAACAGGATTTAGCGCTTTTACTTTATTTACTTCAAATCCATTTTCACGCAGCTTGCCTTTTATTCCCGCTGAAGGCAGCGACCTCAATCCATTACTGCAAGACTTTGGATTGGTTATTCATCCGCCCATGTTGTATTTCGGTTATGTTGGCTTTGCTATTCCATTTGCCTTTGCCATTGCCGCTTTATTAGAAAAAGGTGCCGCACAAAGTAGCTGCGTCAGTAATGAATGGACGCGCTGGGTAAGACCTTGGGCCAATACTGCGTGGGCTTTTCTTACCGTTGGTATTGCGCTCGGTAGTTGGTGGGCTTATTACGAATTGGGCTGGGGCGGCTGGTGGTTCTGGGATCCTGTTGAAAATGCTTCCTTTATGCCTTGGCTAGCAGGCACAGCTTTACTCCACTCATTGGCCGCCAGTGATAAACGACAATTATTTTCCAGCTGGACTTTGTTGCTCGCTATTTTTGCTTTTTCCTTGAGTTTGCTCGGTACTTTTTTAGTGCGCTCTGGCGTTCTCACCTCTGTACACGCCTTTGCCAGCGATCCTTCTCGCGGTTATTTTATTTTGGTGTTTTTAGCCATCGTCATTGGCTGCTCACTCACGCTGTTTGCGCTACGCGCTCCGACAACACCTTCATCCGGTTATCAGTTTTTTTCACGCGAAATGTTTGTACTGCTCAACAGCTGTTTAATGGCCATCATTCTGGCAACCGTTTGTTTAGGTACGCTATATCCGTTGATTGCTGACGCGATGGGATGGGGAAAGATTTCTGTCGGCCCACCTTACTTCGATAGTTTTTTTGTTCCTTTAATGTTTTGTGTATTGCTGCTGCTACCCGTAGGCGTGCAATTGCAGTGGCATGACAAATTTTCATTGACGCAATTGTTTATTTTATGGGCGAAAAAACCGCTGATTGCTTCGCTGGCTTTCACGCCCTTATTGGTGCTCGCCCTATCACTGCCTTTTTCAATTCAAACACTCCTGGCTACATGGCTTGGTTTATGGGTCATCATCAGCACACTGATGGATATTCGCCACAAGTTGCGCAACGCTCGTTCTCCATGGCAAGGCCTGCAATCGTTACGCGCCAGTTATTGGGGTATGTGCATTGCACATATCGGACTTGCAGTTAGCGTCATGGGAATTGCTTTCACTTCGCTGGCTAGCGAGCAAAAAGATCTCCGCTTGGCTCCAGGCCAATCTACCAATATGGCCGGATACCAATTCAATTTTGAATCAGTGGAACAAGCACAAGGCCCCAACTACACGGCAGAACATGCTGTGTTTCGGGTACTCGCTCCCAATGCGGAGCTGTACATCATGCGCCCTGAAAAACGCACTTATCTGGCATCCAATCAAGTGATGACAGAAGCAGCTATATGGCCTGGTTTCACGCGTGATATTTATGTTTCTATGGGCGAAGCGCTACAACCTGAATTGGGTAACGCCAGCGCATGGTCACTGCGTCTGCATGTAAAACCTGCTGTCCGATGGATTTGGCTTGGCGCTCTATTAATGGCACTCGGCGCAATTATCGCCGTACTCGATAAACGCTATAGTCACCGCAGCATCAGCAAATATTCCACAGAGAAAGCCTCCGCATGAACAAACGACTTGCGCTGTTTATTCCATTGCTCGGCTTTATTGTGCTGGGTATTTTTTTAATGCGCGGTTTAACGCTAGATCCAACTGAGATGCCTAGCGCGCTGATCAATAAGCCCTTCCCTACTTTTACGCTGCCATCTCTCAACACAGCTACTTCGCTGACTGAAAAAAATCTGCACGGACAAAAAAGCCTCGTTAATGTTTGGGCAACTTGGTGTGTCACTTGTCGTGTTGAGCATCCTTTTTTGATGAAGTTAGCCAAAGACAATATCGCTATTTATGGCATTAATTATAAAGACAGCAATGCTGCAGCGAAAGTTTGGCTAAATGAAAAAGGCAACCCGTACCGTGAAGTTATTGTGGATGCCGATGGGAAATTAGGCATTGATCTCGGTGTTTTTGGTGCGCCAGAAACTTATTTTGTCGATTCTAACGGAGTGATTCGCTATAAGCATGTTGGTGATTTAAACACCCAGAATTGGCAAGAAGAACTGCAAGCCGTTTGGGATAAATTGCCATAAAAATTACAAATCATTAACCGATGGCGCTAAGGTGAAATAAAAAGTAGCGCCTTGATCCACTTGCGCCTCTGCCCAAATTTCGCCATCGTGACGATGCACAATACGCGCAACCGTCGCCAAACCAACGCCTAACCCATGAAATTCATGATCACTGTGCAACCGCTGAAACGCACCAAATAACTTATCCACATAAGCCATATCAAAGCCTGCACCGTTGTCGCGTACAAAATACACCGTGTCACCACTTCGATCATGCACACCCAACTCCACCAAAGGCTTTTCCACCTTCCCTGTATACTTCCAAGCATTATTGAGCAGATTTTCCAATACAACCGTTAGAAGGTCGTTATCCCCACGCGCCAATAAATTATTGGGGCGGATAAATTTCACTTCTCTATTTGGATTGTTTGCACGCAAATCATCAACAATTTTATCGGCCAATTCCGTTAAATTGACCGTGGCATAGCGCATATCTTGTCGTGAAACACGCGAGAGATGCAGCAAACTATCAATCAATGTCCCCATACGCTGACTCGCGGCACGAATCCTCGCAATATAATTTTTAGCTGTTGTATCTAAGCGGTCATCACAATCTTCAAGCAATGCGGCACTAAAACCATCGACTGATCGCAACGGTGAACGCAAATCATGCGAAACAGAATAAGTAAAGGCTTCTAACTCTGTATTGATTGCGCGCAACTCACTGGTACGCTGCTGTACTTTTTCCTCCAAGTGTTCATTGGCGTGCAGCAAAGCACGGTTCTGCAATTCAATGGTATCCAACATGCCATTAAAAGCTTGAACCAACTGTCCCAACTCATCATGACGATCTGTGCGCGCGCGCAATGAATAATCTTTGAAGCGGTTGATGGTGTTAGCAATCTGCGCAAGCATCAAAAGTGGTGCAGAAATAAATGACTGTACTTTGCTTGATAGAACGATTGATATCATGCCAACGAGCATAACAATGAGTAACATCACTACACTGAATGCGATGAAACGATCATCCAGCGCCTCAAGCGATACGCGCAAATGTAACTGCCCTATTTTTTGAGAATCATCCCAAAGAACTGGCTGTATTAAATCCAAATAGCCATTCTGAAAACGAGAAATAAAATTTCCATCAGCTAAACATTCAACACCAGTAATAACGCTATCCATGTCCTCAGGTGGCTGATAGTAACCACGCAAATACATCGCAATAACTTGGCCGGATTCGTTTTTTATGCAAGCTGAATATAAAGAAGGGTCAATACCAAAACTTTGTAGATTTTTTCTTGCATCATAGACATCACCATACGCCACTGCATTAGCGCTGTGACTAGCAACCACACGCGCCAACAATGTCGCTTGATGAACCAAATTATCGCGATAGGCATAGCGGTCATACATAACAAAAGCAGAGCCAGCCATTAACAGCCCCAAAAAACTGATGGCACAAATCATCAGAATCAGCTGTTGTTTAACCGGTATGCTTTTGAGGCGTGAAATCACAGGCGTTGAAAGAATATGTTAAAGGTTTGCCCAAGTATGCTTTGCACCCCTTCCATGTGCAAATGATGGCCAGCCTCATGCACGGACCAATTGATTTGCGGCAGCGCGAGCAAGCTCTCTGCATAATCAGGGTATGCCTGCACCAAACCCTGCTGCGCCAGATGCAGTTCAGTTGGCACGGCAATCGCACGATGGCAGGCGCGCATCTGCTCTGGCGTTAGCATCATCATGGAAGGATGGCGCAGCCGTGCATCCATCCGCCACAGCCACTGCTCCTCTTCGTTTTGCACCGCATTGCGGCGCACCAAAACCTGCGCCGTCTCCTCGGATACAGGAAATCCATGACGCAATCGCTGCTGAGCCATAACATCCAAAGAAGGATACGCTCGTGACGATGGCTGCTTTTGCTGCGCGCGCAAGCTATGGGCAATTTGCGTGGGGGTTTGCGCAGCCTCACAGGTCTGTGGCCACAAGCCATCAATCAAACCAAGCGCCGTTACACGCTCAGGCATAGCAGAGGTCAACAGTGCGGCAATAATCCCACCGCGAGAATGCCCCAACAAACCAAAACGCTGCCAGCCTAATTGATCGGCAACCGAGAGAATTTCACGAAAATCATCCCAAATTAAATAACTGGCGTGCGCAGCGCGATGATCACTCCAACCATGCCCTGCCATATCCAATGCCACCAAATCGACATCAGGCATTTCAGGCGCGATAAGAGAAAAGCTGTCGCTGTTATCTAACCAGCCATGCAAAGCAAGAACAGGCATTGCGCCCTGATGCCAACGCTGTGCCGCTAGCTTCAATCCTAGTACGGAAAAAGAAATTTGCTCAGGGATTTCTGAGTTATGCATTATTTGATGCGGTGATATTGGCGCGATACTCCACATCACTGTTGTTATCGCTACCCATCAATGCGGCGCTGGCATCAGCGATACTTCTACCATTGAACAAAATATCATTCAACGCGCTAACTAAAGGCATATAAACGCCCAATTCATCTGCTTTTAATTTCACTAAGTGAATTGTGTTGATGCCTTCTGCCACTTGCCCTACTTCGGTAATGGCTTCTTGCAAGCTGCGCCCTTGACCAATCGCAAAACCAATACGGTAATTGCGCGAACGCGGTGAAGTACAAGTAACAATTAAATCACCCACACCGGCAAGACCAATAAAAGTCAGCGGGTCAGCACCGAGTTTTGCAGCAAATCGCCCCATTTCTGCCAAGCTGCGCGTGATCAGCATACTGATGGTGTTGTAACCCAAACCCAGTGCCGCCGCCATGCCACAAGCGATGGCATAACTGTTTTTTAATACACCGCCCAATTCAACACCATAAACATCGTTGTTGCTGTAAACACGAAAATACGGGCTACGCAAACAATCTTGCACTTGCTGACAAACGGCTGCATCACTGCTCGCTACCACTGTGCCCGTTAATTGTTTTTCTGCGATTTCTCCCGCCAAGTTTGGACCGCTCAAGACAGCAATGCGGTGCGTTGGAAGTTCTTGTTTCAGCACATCGCTCATCAACCAAAATCCTTGATGATTTTCTCCCGTTTCAATGCCTTTTGCCGTGCTAACCACTATTGCATTCGGCGGTAACAATGGACGCATCTGTTGCACAACAGAACGAAAAACTTTACTCGGCACAGAAACAAAAACAATCTCAGCGTCTTGCAAAGCCAATGTCATGTCGGCTGTTGCTTGCAAACTATTGTGCAAGATTAAGTTAGGAAGATAAGTTTTATTTTCGCGTGTAGTTTGTATAGCAGATGCTTTTTCTGCATCGCGCACCCACAACACGGTTTGAAAATCATTTTCTGCCAAGATATTGGCGATGGCGGTGCCGAAACTGCCACCGCCCATCACCACGATTTTCGATTTAGCCATTCTGTTTCGTCTTTTCTAGCATCAATTCAATCGTGCAAACGATAGCACAAATAACCAACGCCAAGACCTATTAAGCATTCAACAAGCGGTTGACTCGCGCAACAAATCCCGCAGGGTTTTCTAGCGTCAAGCCCGCCGACAACCGCGCTTCATCCAACAACACCAGCGCCAAATCTTCGAACCGTGCAGCATCACTCGTACCCGTCAAACGCTTCACCAACGCGTGCTTTTCGTTGAGTTCAAAAATTGGCTTTGCATCTGGAACAGCTTGCCCCGCCGCTTCCATCATGCGACGCATCTGCATACCCATATCTGCCTGACCCACCACAAGACAGGCAGGCGAATCCACCAAGCGCGTAGAAAAGCGTACCGACTCCACCTGTTCACTCAGCAAAGTTTTGATGCGTTCAAGCAAGGCATTATCCGCTGCCGATTCATCTTCGGCTTTTTTCTCGGGCTGTGGATCCTTCATTAAATGGCTAATATCCAAATCGCCACGCGCAACATCGGCAAACGCTTTGCCTGCGTATTCGCGGAAATAGCCCATCATCCATTCATCCAAACGATCGTGCATTAACAACACTTCCACATCGTTGGCACGGAATATTTCTAAGTGAGGGCTATTTTTGGCCGTGTCGTAATGATCAGAAACAATGTAATAAATCTGCGTCTGCCCTTCTTTCATGCGAGCAATGTAATCATCCAGTGATTGATCCTGCTCTTTTGATGAAGTGCTGCTTGCAAAACGCAGCAGCTTGCCGATGCGCTCGCGATTAGCGACATCTTCCACCATACCTTCTTTCAATACATTGCCAAAAGTTTTCCAGAATGCAGCATATTTTTCTTTGTCTTCTGCTAGCTTCTCCAGCATATCTAACACACGCTTGGTCAACGCTGACTTCATGCTTTCTACCGTGGCATCCTGTTGCAGAATTTCACGCGACACATTGAGAGACAAATCGTTTGAGTCCACTACGCCTTTCACAAAACGCAAATACAACGGTAAAAACTGTTCGGCATCATCCATGATGTAAGTGCGCTGTACATACAACTTCAATCCACGCGCAGCATCACGATGATAAAGATCAAAAGGTGCCTCAGTTGGGATATACAGCAAGCTGGTGTACTCTAACTTGCCTTCCACTTTATTGTGGCTCCACGCCAAAGGTTCAGCGTAATCGTGCGACACATGCTGATAAAAAGATTGGTATTCCTCATCAGAAATTTCATTCTTACTGCGCATCCACAGCGCGGTGGCACTGTTTACATTTTCCCACTCGCCAATTTCTTGCTCTTTGCCTTCTTCCGCTGGCGGCATGTATTGACGCATTTGCACAGGCACAGCAATGTGATCGGAATATTTACGCACGATGCTGCGCAGACGCCAATCATTCGCAAACTCTGCCGCATCTTCTTTGAGATGCAACACAATGCGTGTACCGCGCTCTGGCTTATCAATCGTTTCAACAGAGAAATCCGATTCACCAGATGATACCCAATGCACACCGTCTGCGGCTGATTGCCCTGCGCGGCGACTCAACACTTCCACTTTATCCGCAACGATAAAAGCCGAATAAAAACCGACACCAAACTGACCAATTAAATGCGAATCTTTTTTCTCATCGCCCGATAAATTGCGAATAAATTCTGCTGTGCCTGATTTAGCAATCGTGCCCAAATGCGAAACCGCTTCCTCGCGACTCATGCCAATACCATTATCATCAATGATGATGGTGCGTGCATCTTCATCCACACTGATACGAACCTTCAGCTCACCATCGTTTTCATAAAGGCTGCTATCCGCCAACGCGGCAAAGCGCAATTTGTCACAGGCATCCGACGCATTGGAAACCAACTCGCGCAAGAAAATTTCACGGTTGCTATATAACGAGTGGATCATCAATTGCAGGAGTTGTTTAGCCTCTGTTTGAAAGCCTAGGGTTTCAGCGGTAGGTTTATCAGCAACAGACATCGTAGAAATCTCCATAAAGCAGTTAGAATCGTGGGGAACATCTGCTAAATGGGGGTAAGGTGCTGTATTTCAAGGCGAATCGGGCGGAAGCCCTGATCAATATCATCGCTCTCGTTCTGTTTATTGCCTTTGTTATCGGCCAAGGGATTTTGGCATTTGAGCGCTCACCTTCCAGTGACGACGCGCTTTTTTTATCTGTCCCTAAAAATTGGCTTAACGACTACGGATGGGCCACCAGTTACAGCGAAAAAATCCCCTTCAATCCTGATTTCACCGGTCCCGCAGCCCTACTACTACCAGCAGCCCTCTTGATAAAAATTTTCGGCAATCAATGGTGGATAGGCGGCGTTACGGGCTGGGCAGTCAACCTCGTACTTTCTGCTTTATGTTTATGGCAGATTCGCCGCTATGGCAGAAACCCTGCCTTGATCATGCTCTGCTTGTGCGGCGGTATTGTCGCTGCGTTTGCACAAGATTTTTCATCGTTAATTGGCTATTACACCGGCAGCTTATTGTTTTTATTATCTGCCTGTGTGTCATTCAACAAATCTTACAGCATTAAAAATTGTGCATTGTTTCTAGGAATAGCGACCAGCATTAGTCTACTCATCAAGCCACTTCTATTACCCGCGTTTATCTGGTTGAACCTTGTTTTTTTATTGTCAGTTTTTATACAAGCTAAGAAACTATTGATCCTAATCGTTTTATTAGTCCTTCCGTCAATTTTTATTAGCAGCACATCCTTCTTATTGCAAAAAAATGCACTACAAGATTACTCAACAATCTACCAAGCAAACTATCAACAGTATAAACAAGACTTTATCCACCATCACGGCTCTGGTATTGGGCAATGGCTGCAAGCCGAAGAAAAACTTCCCTATCTGTTTCGCAATGCAAACAAGAATCTCTATTTTGTCGAAGAAGGTTTGGCAGAGTTCGGTATAAAGAATCCTTTTTTAGGCAACGAACCTGCTGACATCTATCATATTGTAGGCATACTTTATGTACTGGGATTGATAGCTATTTCCATCATCACTTTCAAGAAAATAATTCAATGCCGTGATGTATCACCTTTTACATGGCTGATCTTTTCAATCAATACCTGCATATTGATTTATATATTGTGGTTTGTGATATTCGCCATGGCGATGTCACCAGGGCATTTATATTTTCCTATGCAGTGGAGCCTGTGGTTATTGTTTGTATTGGCAGCGCAACTCCTTTCCACGCAATGTGCTTTCAAAAATACAGCGCTTACAAGTCTCGTTGTCTTATTATCCATTGGCGTAATAATGGAGCCAGCCACAAGAAAATCTGTATTTTTGTGGGATAACAACGCCGTACAAAAAACGGCGGGCTTAGATCAAGCTATCCAACACCTAACCAATACCCATGCCAGTCAATTAGCAGGTTGTGGCTACAACGGCTACCCCCGCCATATTGAATACCGCTTGCCAACATCGCAAAACTTTGCTGATTGCTTAGATTTAATAGAAGATCATGTCATTAGGGTTGGGGAACACTACCAATGGAAGTCTCCACTGGCATTTACTTTAGTGCTTTCCTTGCAAACTCTGAGTTTTGATCCAGCCGTTGCACCCATTAGTGCAGCCTGTATGAATAATGTTCTTTATAGAAACCGCGACATTCTTATTTTTCAGTGCAGTTTTGAAGACTTGAAAACCATCAATCTTGACGCACTCATGCCAAAAATTGATGCCACACATCAATGGTATAAGACTCGATTAAGCAACACTGCAACACCCAAGTAACACCCAAGCTATATAACCAGTGGTTCATATTCCAGCGTTATGCCAAAGACTTTCAATACATCAGCAGCAATTGCATCTGCCAACGCCAAAATTTCTTTTCCATTGGCATTGGAACGATTGACCAAAACTAAAGCCTGCTTTTCATGCACACAGGCAGCACCTATGCAACGCCCTTTCCAGCCTAGCTGATCAATCAACCACCCTGCTGCAATTTTGAATTTTCCCTGCTCGCCTGCATAAAAAATCACATGGGGAAATTGCTCTCGCAAACGCACAAAGTGCTCAGGCGATACCTGTGGATTCTTAAAGAAGCTTCCAGCATTAGGAAGGCGCGTTGGATCGGGTAAGCGAGAACGACGGACTTCGCAAACAGCATCTTTAATCATTACAGCACTAAGCAGACCACGCTCCAATTCAACGGGATGATGCTCAGCCAAGTATTCTCGCAATGCCGCATAGTGGCAGTGGATATTCGCTGTTTTATTCAATCGAAATAATACGGATGTAATCACTGTTTTTTGAAATAGCTCGCCTTTAAATACACTATGACGATAAGAAAATTGGCAGGCGGTATTATCCAATTCAAAACTTTCGCCACTATCGATATAAACACCACGCACAGCCTCAATAAAATCAGCCACTTCAATACCGTAGGCGCCAATATTTTGTACGGGAGCCGCACCAACCATACCAGGAATCAACGCCAAATTTTCCAAACCATACCAATATGAGGCAATGGAGCTTTCAACCCAGTCATGCCAACGCATACCAGCACCAACGCTGACATGCACGCACGCTTCATCTTCGTATTCAACTTTGATTGTTTCATCACGAAAACGCAAAACCATACCATCATAATCTTGCGTTAAAACAATATTGCTCCCCTCGCCCAACGGCAATACGGATAATTTCCTTTCTCGCGCCAGCGCTAATGCCGCCTGCAATTCTTCTATGTTTTTAGTTTCGCAGAATAGCGCTGCACGCGCATGCAAAGACAAAGTATTGTACGGCTGTAGTTCAACAGACTCACGCAACACAAGCAATCATCCTTGTAAGCGCGCTGAAACAATATGTTTCAGCAAGCCATCAGCGGCATCTTCAACCAAGTCTAAAACCAGTTCAAAACTTTCCGCGCCATCGTTATAGGGATCAGGCACTTGTGTGTACTGACGCTGCTTGCTGAAATCCATAAACAACCCTAAATGTCCTACAAAATCTTTCGGCTGAATGGCACGCAAGTTGCTCAAATTGATTCTGTCCATCGGCAAAATAAAATCGAAATGTAAAAAATCATTTTTTGTCACTTGGCGAGAAACTTGCGCGCTTAAGTCATAACCACGCGTTGCCGCCGCACGAATAGTTCTTGGATCAGGAGGGTTCCCCACATGAAATGCGGCTGTTGCAGCAGAATCCACCAAAATATTTTTAGTCAAACCCGCTTGCTGTACGCGTTGCTCAAAAACGCCGTGCGCAGTTGGAGAGCGGCATATATTGCCTAAGCAAACGAACAATACTTTAACTGTCATGCATTACCCCTGCGCTGCAATGTATCGACGAACGATATCAAGATCATGCGGCGTATCAACACCCGCAGGAATACTCACACAAGATTCAGCCACTTGAATAATGGAACCTTGATGCAAAGCGCGTAGCTGTTCTAATTTTTCAGTGTTCTCCAACAAGCAGGAATCCCACTGCACATAGCGATGTAAAAAGCCTGCGCGATAAGCATACAAACCAATATGCCGATACCCCCAGACCGTTTTTCCGTCCGCAGAGACTAATGGCTGCCCTTCACGCGGCCATGGAATCGGCGCGCGACTAAAATACAAAGCTTGTTGCGCTGCATTACTCACCACTTTTACAGCATTCGGGTCACGAAATTGCGCTTCGTCGGTAATGGCTTCACACAGAGTTGCCATATCGGCTTGCGTATTTTTTAGCAGTAATGCAGCGACTTGATCAATAACTGCTGACGGAATTAATGGTTCATCGCCTTGCACATTGACCACCACTTGCTCATCGGGCCAGCCGCGCTGTTTTGCCACTTCTTGTAAGCGATCAGTACCCGATGGGTGATCGACGCGCGTCATCACAACTCTGGCTCCAAACTTTTCTGCTGCTTCCGCAATGCGAGAATCATCCGTTGCTATCAACACTTCACTGGCACCGCTTTGTTTGGCGCGTTGCCAAACATGCTCAATCATCGGCTTGCCTGCAATATCTATCAAAGGCTTACCCGGCAAGCGCGTTGAGGCAAATCGCGCAGGAATAACAACCACAAAACTCATTACATCACCCTACATAATTACTGTGTACTTGAGAGGCTTTGTGCCAAACAGTATCAACCCACTCATCTGATAACGACATAGCCACACGCAATGCATACCAATTCTCTTTAGCAAACCCCATACATTTCACTGCGTCTTTTTCTGTCATCAATACTGGAAGATTGTCATCAAACTGAAAATCTCGTTCTGAAAAAATATGATGATCAGAAAAAGCATGCTCGATAACTGAAAACCCTATCGATGTTAAGGTAGAAAAAAATTTTGATGGATTACCTATACCTGCCACTGCATGTACAACTGTATTTTTAGCGAGAAACTCCAAAGGGAAAATATTGCCAGACGCAACCGCTACCCAATGCTGAGGCGTTAAATTGACAGATAAAATATTTTTTGCGTTAGGTAAAGCATTAGAAGAATTTGCCAGACCATTCACAACAACAAAATCAACAGACTGTAGACGCGATGCAGGCTCACGCAACGGCCCTGCTGGCAAAAAAAATCCATTACCCACCCCGCGTTGCGCATCGACCACAACAATTTCAACATCACGCGGCAGTGCGTAATGCTGCAAGCCATCGTCAGACAAAATGACTTCCACTTTATGCGCAGACAATAAGTGCTTTGCGGCTGCAACACGATCACGACCAACAACCACAGGGCATTCTGTCGTGCGTGCAATCAATAAAGGTTCATCACCCACACTAATAGCATCGTCATTAACCGACACAAGCCGTGTGCACTCTGCAAAGTTACCGCCGTACCCACGGCTCACAATACCAACGCGCTTTCCGCGTTTAGTAAATGCTTGCGCCAAAGCACATAACAACGGGGTTTTTCCTGTACCACCGACAGAGATATTACCAACGACAATAATAGGCACTGGTAGATGTGATTGTTTTTTAATAAGTAACTGTTTACGAATAAATGTAACAATAAAAAAAGCTAACGACAGCGGAAGTAATAGAAATATCACCGGCCAGTAATATTTTTTTTGATCGTACCAAATACGATCAAAGAGTTTACTGAGCGTTTTCATCACGCCTAGTCGTAATGCTTAAGCGAGAAAATCCTAATTGCCCAGCCACATCCATTGCCGTCACCACGGCTTGATGTTGCGCTTTTGCATCTGCAGAAAGAATCACGGGGATATCCGTGCGATCTCCCGCCGCCTCGTGCAATGCTTTGCGTAAAGTTTCAGGCTTGTTATCCACCAATGCACGGCCATTGACTGTAAAGTTTCCGTCTTCAGCCACAATCAATTCAACCGTATCAGGTTGACGCTGCTGACCCGATGGGTCTTCCGCAGTTGGCAAATCTAATTTTAATTCAGCGTTGTGAGTAAAACGGCTAGACACCATAAAGAAAATAAGCAACACCAACAGGATATCGATAAACGGCACGACATTAATGTAATCGTCTTGCCTATCTCGTTTGCGAATCTTCACAAAAACTCTCAATGCTCAGCGTTAGATTTTTCGCCTTTGACCTTACGATCAGAATACAAGGCATCGACTAATTTCATGGCGTCTTGCTGAATATTAATCATGTAGCCATCCACTACCCGGTAGAAATAGCGGCTCGCCAATGAAGCAGGAATAGCAACAATCAATCCTGTAGCTGTCGCTATTAGTGCCTCAGAAATACCACCCGCCAACGCACCTGGATTTCCTGTACCACCTTCCAGCATGATTGCAGAAAATATTTTGATCGTACCAATAACTGTACCTAACAGCCCCATTAGCGGCGCAATATTCGCCATGGCACTCAAAGCACTGAGGTAACGTTCTAAATCATGTTGCACGCGACTCGCAGCTACTTCCATGCTTTCAATCATGACTGCGCGGCTATGGCGCGTATTACTCAAACCCGCTGCCAACACTTGGCCCAACGGAGAAGAATCGTGAACCGCTTTAATTTTTTTACTATCAACCTGCCCGTGTTGTAACCAATCCCAAATTTTGGTGAGTAATGCAGCAGGGATAATTTTTTGTGCGTTCAGCGTCCAATAGCGCTCCGCCGTGATAGCAACAACGGCAATCGACATCAGCAGCAAGGGCACCATCATCCAACCGCCCGCCAATACAATCTCGTACACGCCCTACCTCTTTATTTGAACTGTTCAAAACCGCGCAACTTTATCACATAGCCTAGTGGCTCACGCATCCCACAAACTGCTTCCAGCCTTCTTACGCAACACCGTGAGATAAGCTTCATGCTCCTGCAACTCACTCTCCGTTGCAGGCTGCACCATTAGCTGAGCTGCTAGAGCGGCGTCTACTCGGCTGATAGCGATATCTCGCGCTAGTGCAGTCGACAAACCACCCTCACCTTGCGAACTACCGAGTAGGCTCGTCTGCCCACCGGTCATGGCCAAATAAACATCCGCTAGGATTTCTGCGTCCAACAAAGCGCCATGCAGCTCGCGGTGCGAATTGTCTACATCGTAGCGTTTACACAGCGCATCCAAGCTATTGCGCTGCCCTGGGTGGCGCTCTTTTGCCATCGCCAAGGTATCGGTAATTTTGCAGCGCGCAGCAAGAGAAAATTCTGTGCCATAGATTTTCTGCAACTCGCTATTCAAAAATCCCACATCGAATGCTGCGTTGTGAATGACTAACTCCGCACCATCTACATAGCTAAGAAAAGATTCTGCTATTTGATTAAACAACGGCTTATCTGAAAGAAATTCAGTCGTTAATCCGTGGACATTCAATGCTTCAGGCTCACTGTCCCGCTCAGGATTGATGTATTGATGAAAATTGTTGTTCGTGAGCTTTCTGCCAATCACCTCGACACAACCAATCTCAATAACACGATTGCCCTGCGCGGGATCAAGCCCTGTTGTTTCTGTATCCAAAACAATTTGACGCATCATGTTTACACCTCACTACGCCAGCATTTCATCAATGGCTTGATTGGCCAGTGCATCACAGCGTTCATTTTCAGCGTGGCCGCTATGCCCTTTCACCCAGTGCCACGCCACCGTATGTTTGAGCGCAGCCGCATCAAGTCGTTGCCACAAATCTTGGTTTTTTACTAGCTTTCTATCACTGGTGCGCCAGCCATTTTTTTTCCAATTAGCCATCCAACTGCTTACGCCTTGGCGCACATATTGTGAATCAGTTGTTAAATCCACAATACACGAATCCTTTAAGGCCTCTAATGCCGCGATAGCCGCCATCAATTCCATGCGATTATTCGTCGTTAAACTTTCTGCACCATACATTTCTTTTTCATTATCGCCATAACGCAATACTGCACCCCAGCCACCAGGCCCTGGATTTCCGCGACACGCACCATCAGTAAAAATTTCAACTTTTTTCATAAACTCTTCAGACATTATTTTTTGGATTGACCGCAGCCGAAGGAGAAACAGTAGACGGACGAACAGTCGGAGTGACTGGCACTGGCGACAAAGCACTCAAAGGATTCAGCGACCGCTTCTCTTTTTCTAACAGCAACGGTCTAACACCCACCACTGTTTTGCGCGCCAACACACAATAAACACTACCCCACGGCAGCTTGGATTTACTTCCCCAGCGCTCAAGCCACTGCAAATGGCTTCTAGCTGCCTCACCTAATTGCGGCGGCACATAAACCGTATGCGTCGACTCCACAATTTCAAAATTCAACAGCGTTAACCAGTCATGCAGGCGATGCACACTCAAACTATTGTGTGCCGCTACTGTATTGAGAGGGCTCCAGCGCTTTTGTAGTGCATGTTGCACGCCGAGTGTACTGCAACGCTGAAAACCAAAAATCAGCACGCTACCGTAAGGCATTAATACTCGAGCAGTTTCACGCAATAACTGATGCGGTGTATCACTGTAATCCAAGCTGTGGTGTAGCACTGCCACATCCACACTTTCATTCTCGATGGGCAATGCGTATGCGTGGCAACGCGCTGCAATGTTTGGCGAAGCCGAAGCTGCTTCGCTCAGAGAAAAACAATGATGGATGGGGCTCGCTTCTACTAAAGGCAAGGACGGGCAAACCCCTAGCGTCATCAAGTGATAACCGAATAAATGTGGTAGGTGTCGATCCAATAACGCTTTTTCTGCGCGCCAAATATTTTGGCCGACACTACCTGCGTACCACTGCTGTAGCGCAGAAAATTGAGCATCCGCACGGCTTAACATGACAGCCTCAGCGATAAAATCGCACGCTCAATTGGTTTTCCCAAATTTTGCTTTCAATACCTCAACAGCAATAGGAATAAGTGATACAGCGATGACACCGAGTATCACCAGTTCAAAATTCTTTTTAACGATTTCCATATCGCCAAAGAAAACACCAGCACCCACGCAAATTGGTACCCACAACAAAGAACCGATAGAACTAAAAGCGATATAACGCGGATAAGGCATTTTGCCAACGCCAGCTACGAACGGCGCAAAAGTACGAACAATCGGCACAAAGCGCGCAATGATCACCGCACGCGAACCGTATTTGTTATAAAACTGCTCAGTGCGCTCCAAATGTTTGCGATTAAAGAAGATGGAGTCTTCGAAGCGAAAAACACGCGGCCCCAAAGTTCTTCCCACCCAATAATTGACATTATCTCCACAAAACGCGGCGACCATAATGATGGCACCACACAACCACGGATCCAGTTTCCCTGTCGATGCTGCCAAAGCGCCCACTGCAAACAGCAGTGAATCACCAGGTAGAAATGGCGTAACAACTAACCCCGTCTCTGCGAATACAATCAAAAACAAAATGGCGTAAACCCATACGCCGTACAGCTCAATCATCGTCGCCAAGTGATCATTGATATGCAAAATAAAATCTATCGGGTTCATTGCTCTACTCCTTATTGATTCGACTATTTATTCATTGTTATGTGGTCCGCCCGAGACGATTTGAACGTCCGACCTGCCCCTTAGGAGGGGGCCGCTCTATCCAGCTGAGCTACGGGCGGTGAAAACTTTCATTCAAATTAATGGGCAATCTTTTTTTCTCGTTGAAACGCAAACGCCAACAAAACACACAGCAAGCACCATAAGAGCAGCTGGTAATTGGACAACAGAGAATTGGCTATCAAAGGCAGTTGTTCTTGCAGCGTAGGATGCATGGTTATGAAATCTTCACCCTTCAACATCGCCTTCACCTCACCCCACAGACAAGCCAGCGCTGCTGCAGGCAGCAACAATCTTGCATGAATATTCCATGTAAAAACTGCGCTCGCACTTTGCGGAATCGTTGCAATGCAACGACGCGATAACCATAGCCCAACGGCCAGCACCACTGGCAGACAATACAGTGCAACGGGGATATCCATGTAACGACCGGATGTCGAAAACATTACCGCAAAACCCATGGCACCCAAACCGTACAGTGCAAAACCGCGACGCACCCACGCAACAGAATCTGATGACAGTTGTTTTGCTAATAACGAACGCAACCACTGCACGCCACCGATAGCAAACAGCAATGAAAAACCTACCAAAACATAACCCCACAACTGCGCAAAAGGTTCTGCCCATATTTGCAGTAACAAGCGATACCAAAACGCCACATCGGCATCGGAAATCCAGTGTTTATCCGCAACAAAAAAGAGCAAGTGCTGAGAAAACCATGTCAGTGAAGATGGTGCAACTGACAAACGAATACTTTTATAGATTGCCAACACCAAAGCCGCTGCAAATAATTGGCTCCACCCACTCAATAACAAAGTGTGTCGCACGGTGCGCGCATAAGGCACCAGCAACAGCGCAAGCAATAATCCAACGAGCAAAGATGCACCTGCACGCAGCATTGCATCATCCAATGGAACCACATCACCCGTTAATGGATATTTCATTGCGCGCGATGCGTCAAATAATCCCCAACGCGCACCCACTGTGCCTTCTAATTGCGCTTTCCAAGATTGGTCAAACGCCTCAACTACGTTGTAATCAAAATCATATTGTTTAGCCAAATGTGGTAACGAACGCACAAACTCTGCTGCCGTTAATAGGTCAGCATGGGCGGGGCCACGGCTACGCCCTTCTGTTGGCCAACCTGTTTCACCCACCAAAATAGGCTTGCCGGGAAAACGCTGTTTAATTTTTTCGATGATGACCAACATATGTTGTTGTGCATCATGCAGCGAAACCGGTTCATCTTCCCAATACGGCAAAATATGAATGGTGATGTAGTCCACATGATCTGCGACTTGCGGGTTTTTCAGCCAAAACGCCCACACATCGGCGTAAGAAACAGGCTGCTTAATAGCAGAACGCACTTGATCAATGTAGGCGATCAACTCATCTGGTTTGAGATCACGGCGCAATAAAACTTCATTACCCACGATCACTCGCTTCACTGCTTGCGGGTAATGATTTGCCGTCTCGATCAACACCTGCACTTCTTTGTCGTTATCCGCTTTTTCTCTCCCCAGCCATGCGCTGTGCGTCAAGGTGAAGCCGTGTTTTTCTGCCAAAGCAGGAACAACTTCCATACCATCTCGCGCGGTATAAGTACGAACGCCACTGAATACGCCTTTTAATCGCACCAAATCTGCTTCAATTTGTTCTTGTGACGGAAACACTTTCTTTAAAGGAGATTGCCCATCATAAAACGGGGCAAAGGAAGCGCTTTTTAACGGTTCACCCCACTCACTTTCTATACTTCTTGGGTAGATTGCGGTATACCAAACTAGCGCGGCCAAAATGCAGACGAAAAAACCAGTAAAAATCTTTGCTGCCGAAGAAACATGACTACTCATTACCACTATCGCTCTCAACTCGTTACTACATCAAAATTTTTGCGCAATACATCCAAAGCTTGCGCAATTTTATTTACATCGTCCAACTCACCACATTCCTGCCATAGCAAGCCCATGCCGACAGCATTGCATTCTAAAAGAGCCCAGCTGTTTGGGAAGTTTTGCTGAAAGGAATATAGGCACTTTTGAGCCAAATCAGGTACTTCTCCGGCAATACCATGCGTATTACCTTCGACATCCAACCAAATTGCCCAGTGTTTTTTTGGCTGATCACTAACCGGCCAAGGAAAGTAATACATAAAGCCTGATTCAGGCAATAAACGCGACTGATATCCACTGTTGCGCTTCGTCCAAAATCGCACAGCCAAGCCGGCCTGCGTCGCTGCCTGTCGCATCAGCTGGAGTTTTTTATCACGCGGTGATGGCTGTAAGCGCGCTAGCCGCGAAATAATAAAAAGCACTGCAAATGCCAAAATAACCCAGCGCCACATTGCTCAATGACTCTGCACAGTTTTGTCGCTGCAAAGGAAAGCATAGAGCTGTGTAGTATCGAACGGCCAATTGAGTAACTGACCTGTATCTACATCTTCCAAAACAGGGATGGTCAATGAGAAACGCGCCAACAGCACATCGTCCTCGGCTATATCGGCCAGTTCGACTTGCCAACCTTGTGCCACAAACGGCAATAACAGCTGCTCTGCCACCTCACAGAGATGACAGCCTAGTGTGCCGTAAAGGATGAGTGAGCGCGATGTGAGTGATGGACTGACCAAGGAAATCGTCTCTCTGGAAAGCAACCGGAGAACGCCCGGCCAAACTATAATGGCCGACGATTTTAATAGATCGACCCCTTAAAGACGAACAGGATACCGCATGGCGGTCTGGAAAGATTTTGCCCTCACCCACACGGGCAATGTGCGCAACAATAACGAAGACGCTTTCGCCTGCCATCCCGAATTGGGGCTATGGCTGGTGGCCGATGGTATGGGCGGCCATGAAGCAGGCGAAGTCGCCAGTGCAATTGCAATCGAAACGATCGTTGAGCAAGTGCGCCAAGGGCGCGATCTGACGGATGCCATTTTGGCAGCCCACCACAATATCTTGAGCAGCAGCCACACCGAACGCGGCGCTAAAGGCATGGGCACAACCGTTGTCGCCTTGCAAACACAAGGGGCGCGCTACCGTGTGGCATGGGTCGGCGATAGTCGCGCTTATCTCTGGACAAAAACTAGCGAGAACACCGGCATCCTCGAACAACTCACCACCGATCACTCTTATGTACAAATGTTGGTCGCTGCTGGCACCATTTCTATGCAAGAAGCACTCAGTCACAAAGATAAAAATGTCATCACGCAATGTTTAGGCTCCATGGATAACGAACAAATTCGTGTCGATACCGTGGAACGCGAATGGCAAGCCAATCAATGGATTTTATTGTGCAGCGACGGTTTGTCTGATGAATTGTCTTTTGAGAAAATCAGTGCACGACTGAATTCACAGCACGATATTGAAACAGCTGCGCGCGAATTACTGGATGAAACACTTGCGCAAGGCGGTCGCGATAACGCGACAATTGTGTTGGTCGGCAAAAACCAAACAGCTTCCCACAAACTCCTTGACCGTTTTCATCAATGGCTAAGCAGCAAACATTGACAAAAAATCTTGGCACTTATCCAAACGATTTTTTTGCATTGGCAATAGGCGTCGTACTTTTTGCTTTTGCTTCTAGCTACTGGAATTTTGCAACCAGTGTTGATGATGCTCATATCACTTTTTTTGCAGCACACTCCCTAGCCAACTATGGTGAAATCCTAAACTACAACTTTGAAAGGGTTGAGCAAAGTTCATCATTACTGCATACATTACTAACAGCGCTCTTTGCGCGTTTTAGCAATATGAGTGCTGCGCTAGTGGGATTTTTTATACCATTACTATTTGGTTGGCTATGCATACCGTTACTGTGGCTTATTGCTCGCCAACAACAGCTTACATTATCCGTTTTACTCTGCGTTACCACCCCATTGGTGTACTGGACATATGCAGGTTTAGAAACGGGAATCTGTGCAGCGCTCTTACTGTTATATGTGTATTGCCTATCAACCCATCATCTATGGCTGACAGCTTTATTTGGCTTCACCGTACAGTTAGTGCGGCCAGAAATGCCCATTTTCATTCCCTTACTTACAATCACCACAGTGATTGTAAGCCAGCAAAGAAGGAATACGCTGGCGGATTGGCATGTCAGCTATCAGCGTAATGACTGCATTAATTATTTTTTGTTTTCGCTGGGTATATTTTGGCGATATCTTTCCGCAACCTGTAGCAGCAAAATCTAACGGAATATCTATTGCTACTATAAAAAACGGATTTCTCTATCTTACGCAAGGTTTTCATGGAATGAATCTAATGATGGGAGTAGCAAGCATCCTTGCCACTGCTCATCTACTTTGGCGAAGCTATAAACATAAAGAAACTTCGCTTATTGCTACAGCTGCAATTACTAGCAGCGGCTATCTCATCTTTATTATCTTGGCTGGCGGAGACTGGATGCCAGAACAGCGTCTCATTGCAGCATTAACCCCTATTCATGCTCTACTGGTAACTAGATACATTTCATTATTAGCACCCAATCCAATTGTTTTTCGGCTGCTTTTGGTAGGGATTTGTATAACTCAGTTGCTTCACAACCAACGAGAAAGCAGCTCTCACCTTGACTATTCTTCTAATAAATTGGATCAACACACACTCAATCAATATACATTCTCTGAAAAAAACTCACCCGACAACCGAGCCAATATCAGCACCATAGAAAGCCTAATTCCAATTATCAAAGAAATAAAAATACAGCAAAATGAAAAAATCCAAATTCTTAGTGGTCAAATGGGTATGGTGGCCTACCACCTCGCTACACAATTTCCCAACCAGCTACACTTCACTGATCGCAATGGGCTGATTGAGCGAAGTTTGACGGAGTGCTCTCTCACTCGCTCACAACCAAGAGTCCCACAAGGAATTGAGGGGCTGGCCACTATTTTCTTCGTCAAGAAAAAAGTAGAACTAAAGAAAACTTGCAACATAAACCCACCAGATATTATTTTTGATCTTTGGTGGCATAACAAAGTCGATGCAACACGATTACTTATGGCCAAACACGGATATACAACTATCAATGTTGCTACAATGTAGCCACTGTTGGATCAACTAATACTTCTGAATGAAAAGTACCTGCCCTATATAAACAACACACAAGCACCGTAATATTTTTAGCCCTTTGTACAGCTACCTCCTATTAATTTTAACCTTGGATTTTCTACATGGCTCAATATGTTTTCACTATGAATCGCCTCGGTAAAGTCGTACCACCGAAGCGTGAAATTCTCAAAGATATTTCACTGTCATTTTTCCCAGGCGCAAAAATTGGCGTACTAGGCTTAAACGGTTCCGGCAAATCGACTTTGTTAAAAATTATGGCAGGCATTGATACCGATTTCATCGGTGAAGCGCGTCCGATGAGTAATCTAAAAATTGGTTATCTACCACAAGAGCCACAGTTAGATGCCAACAAAGATGTGCGCGGCAATGTGGAAGAAGGCTTAGCAGAACCACTCAATGCCTTAAAAGGTTTGGATGCTGTTTACGCGGCTTACGCCGAAGAAAATGCTGACTTTGATGCGCTGGCAAAAAAACAAGCCGAGTTTGAAGACATTATTCAGGCGTGGGATGCACACAGCATCGAACACAAACTGGAAGTCGCTGCCGATGCGCTGCGCCTACCGCCGTGGGATGCTGATGTCACCAAACTCTCTGGCGGTGAACGCCGCCGCGTGGCGCTGTGTCGTTTACTGATGTCGCGCCCTGATATGTTGCTGCTCGATGAACCGACTAACCACTTGGATGCAGAATCTGTCGCATGGCTGGAACATTTTCTGGTGGAATTTCCGGGTACGGTGGTTGCGATCACGCACGACCGTTACTTCCTCGACAATGCAGCGGGTTGGATTTTGGAACTCGATCGCGGCCACGGCATCCCGTATGAAGGCAATTACACTTCTTGGTTGGAACAAAAAGAAGCGCGTTTGAAACAAGAAGAGCGCACTGAAGCAGCGCGTCAAAAAACTATCGAACGCGAATTGGAATGGGTGCGTCAAAACCCCAAAGGTCGTCACGCAAAAAACAAAGCACGTCTCGCACGCTTTGACGAATTGAATTCGCAAGAATATCAAGCGCGCAATGAAACCAATGAAATTTACATTCCACCCGGCCCGCGTTTAGGCGATAAAGTATTAGAGCTGGATCGTGTCACCAAATCGTTCGGTGATCGCGTGCTGGTTGATGATCTTTCTTTTGCAGTTCCGAAAGGCGCCATCGTCGGCATCATCGGCCCCAACGGTGCAGGCAAATCGACCCTGTTCCGCATGATCACCGGTCAAGAGAAACCGGACCAAGGCAGCATCACGCTGGGTGACACGGTAAAACTCGCCTATGTTGAGCAATCGCGTGAAAAATTGGATGCCAACAAAACCGTTTGGGAAGCAGTATCTGACGGACTCGACATCATCAAAATTGGCAACTATGAAGTGCCTTCACGCGCTTACTTAGGTCGCTTTAATTTCAAAGGCTCTGATCAACAAAAACGCGTTGGCGAATTGTCTGGTGGTGAACGCGGTCGTCTGCAATTGGCCTGTACACTGAAAGAAGGCGGCAACTTTTTGCTGCTCGACGAACCGTCAAACGACCTCGATGTAGAAACGCTGCGCGCCTTGGAAGAAGCACTGCAAAACTTCCCCGGCTGCGCGATGGTGATTTCGCACGATCGCTGGTTTCTTGATCGCGTTTGCACACACATTCTCGCTTTTGAAGGTGAAAGCAGCGCCGTGTTCTTTGAAGGTACTTACACCGAATACGAAGCCGATCACAAAGCGCGCATGGGCGATCAACAACCCACGCGCATGAAATACAAGCGGCTGCGAGAATAATGCTCCGCCGCTTTAAAAAAACTGCTTACTGGCTCTTATTCCTGCCGCTATCCACAATTCTGTTACTTGAATTGGTGTTGCAGGCAGGAAGTTCTTTAAATCAGCATTTTTTGCACAAAAATATAGCCAATACTTGGCTCACACAAAACCTTCGCATTGTCACAATGGGGGATTCCAATACTTACGGGCTTTATCTTGATAAGGAAGACTCCTACCCGAAGCAACTGGAGACAATTTGGAACACCACCCACAAAAATAAAGCCATTGAAGTAATTAACCTTGGCTATCCTGGTACCAATTCTTCTCGACTTGTTGCCAATTTCGAAGAGGCAATTAAACAATTTCAACCAGATATTGTTCTTGTGATGATAGGCACAAACGATAGTTGGACGACACCAATTGCAAGTGCAGAGTCACGGCTTATCGAACAAAATGCCTTTCAACCAATACAACGGATCAAACTGTATTCTCGAATTTATAAACTTTACTGCCTGCTCTCAAGAGAACCCTTCCAAGGCGATGCGTTAGCGGCAATTACTACATCTGACCCTAAACAAACTGAAACAGCCAAAGGACAACCCGCCACTATCAACTACAAAAATATAAAACTTGATTTCTCGATGAGCTTTCGTCCACAGAGCATGCATTTTGATGTAGAAGTAGAAATGCAGAAAAACATGGAAAAACTTATCCAATATGGCGAGAACCATAACATTAAAGTTTTCCTAGTAACCTATGCGGCCAATAAGGGTTACTACAAGCAGGCCAATAAAGTTACTATAAGAACCGCACAGGCAATCAATGCCATTACCTCACCTCACCTCACCTCACCTTATCGATACCATTGCAACATTCAAGAATCTTCAGCCTGAGAAAGACAAAGGAAATATTTATTTTTTTCCAGATCTTCACACGACTGCACAAGGCAACCAAATTTTGGCTACAGAAATCATGAAACAACTTGAAACAAAACTAAATACATCTTCAGAAGAAACTAAGCCATGAAACACCTCATCCTCGGCGGTGCGCGCTCTGGTAAAAGTCACTTTGCAGAAACAACTGGACTGGCAACTAACAAAAAGTTGGTTTACATCGCCACCTCTGAAGCTTTAGATGGAGAAATGCAAGCACGCATTCACCATCACCAAACTTCGCGGGATGCGCGCTGGTTTACGGTTGAAGAGCCGTTACAACTCGCTGCCACACTGCGACAACACGCAGCAAAAGACACATGCATACTTGTCGATTGTTTAACGCTGTGGCTAACCAATATTTTGCTGGCAGGCAACGAAGTTTTTATACGCGAGCGAGCAAGTTTTTTAAGCACGCTACCGCAACTAGCAGGTGATATTTTTTTGGTGAGCAACGAAGTGGGCATGGGCATAGTGCCGATGGATCCACTTACACGGCGTTTTGTCGATGAAGCTGGTCGACTCCATCAAGAATTAGCCAAACAATGCGATGCGGTGACGATGGTCATCGCTGGCTTACCACTGGCGCTGAAATCTTAAAAAGTTATCCACCTGGGCGAATACCGATAGTCAGTGATACTTCGCCTTTCTGGCCTGAGCGCAAAAAACTTACCGTAATTTTTTCACCTGGCTGCGCGTTGGTGATGCGCTTCATGCCTGCGCGCGTAGTAGTTGCAGGCACGCCATCAAAATGCGTGATGATGTCGCCGGGCTGTAAGCCAGCCGCCGCTCCAGGACCGTCGCGAAATACACTGCGCACCAACATGCCCTGCCCTGGCTCCAAACCCAAACTGCGCGATGCAAATGCATTTAATGCCTGCGATTCCACACCGATCCAACCGCGAATCACATGGCCATACTGAATAATATCGTTCAGCACTTTTTGTGCCGTATCAGCGGGGATTGCGTAACCAATGCCGACTGAGCCACCCGTTGGGCTTTGGATTGCGGTATTGATGCCGACCAATTTCCCTGTTGTATCGACCAAAGCGCCACCAGAGTTTCCTTGATTGATAGCTGCATCCGTTTGCAAATAATTTTCTTGGATATTCAATTCCAAACCGTAACGCGCAGCTGCAGAAATAATGCCCTGCGTGACGGTTTGCCCTACGCCTAAAGGATTGCCAATCGCCAGCACCACATCACCGATACGCATATGTTGTGCGTCACCAAAGCGAATCGCTGTTAAATCCGGTAATTGAATTTTCAAAACAGCTAAATCCGTTTCTTGATCAACACCGACTAATTTAGCTTGTGCATCACGGCCATCATGCAAGCTTACTAAAATCTGATAAGCACCAGCGATGACATGATGATTCGTCAACACATAACCGTCTGTGCTAACAATCACACCCGAACCGAGTGAGCCTTCAACACGCTCCTGAGGTGTGATGTACTGCTGACCAAATGCATCACCTTCCACAGCAAGCCGCCGCACATATTTGCGCGTATAAATATTCACCACGGCAGGCATAGCAATTTCAGCTGCATCGGCGTAAGAAGCCGAGCCAGCAACAGCCACAGTATTACTACGGAATTGTGTCGCACTGCCCTGTATATTGGTGACAGATGTTTCTAGCGTCTGAATTTTTTGGTGCTGCAGATAAAGCAATGCCACCACCAAACCGCACAGTGTTGGCACAGCAATATCTTTTATCAAAATCTCTCGCATTCGCTTCGTCACATAACACCTTACGAGCTCTGACCGGCGCGGCGATTGTAGCTATAATGTCGCACCGCGAAAACTCGCACTCGCCTGCTCTTTCCACACAGGAGGATTCATCATGATCAAGCCACACGGTGCCGATGCACTCCAACCTCGCTATGTTGCCGATGCCAACGAACGCGCCAAGTTAACTGCAGAAGCAGAGCAACTGCCGTCTGTGTTAATTAGCTCTGCTGCAGCAGGCAATGCAGTGATGATGGGCGCAGGTTATTTCACACCGCTCACTGGCTATATGAATCTGGCAGACAGTCTTTCGGTGGCAGAAAAACTGCACACCACCAGCGGCTTGTTTTGGCCGATTCCAATTGTGAATATTTTGAAAGATGTGTCTGCGATTAAAAACGCAAAACGCATCGCTTTGCGCGATCCGAATGTGGAAGGCAATCCTGTGATTGCAGTGATGGATGTTGCTGCTATTGAAGAAGCGAGTGATGAACAAATGCAGTTCATGGCGCAACATATTTTTAGCACACTGGATGACAAACACCCAGGCGTTACCACATTCCTCAATTCAGGTCGTTTCTTGGTTTCTGGTTCTATCCAAGTATTGAACTACAGTTATTTTCCACACGATTTTCCTGATACTTTCCGCACTGCTACGGAAATCCGTGAAGAAATTTCCAAGCGCGGTTGGAAAAAAGTGGTGGCGTTTCAAACACGCAACCCGATGCACCGTGCGCACGAAGAACTGTGCCGCATGGCGCAAGAAAGATTGCAAGCCGATGGCATCGTCATTCACATGCTGCTCGGCAAATTAAAAGCGGGCGATATTCCTGCCAGCGTGCGTGATGCCTGCATCCGCAAAATGGTTGACGAATATTTTCCACCCAATACCGTGATGATTGCCGGCTACGGTTTTGACATGATGTATGCAGGTCCTCGTGAAGCGGTATTGCACGCGATCTTCCGTCAAAACATGGGCGCTAGTTATCTAATCGTCGGTCGCGATCACGCCGGTGTTGGCAGCTATTACGGACCTTTTGATTCGCAAATTATTTTTGAAGAAAAAGTACCTGCTGGTGCATTACAAATCCAAATCTTTGGCGCGGACAACACTGCGTTCTCTAAAAAATTGAATCGTGTGGTGATGATGCGCGAAGCAGAAGGTCACACCGAAGAAGATTTCATTGTGCTCTCCGGCACTAAAGTGCGCCAAATGCTTGGCCAAGGTATTGCACCGCCTCCTGAGTTTTCACGCCCAGAAGTTGCCAAAATCTTGATGGAATACTATCAGGCTATGGATAACCAAAAGTAATTCACCCAAACAACCGCCAACGAACAACCATACAACGAGCAACACGAGACCACGCCTATGATGGAACTTCTCACCGACCCGCAAGCTTGGATGGCGTTTATCACGCTAACCACCCTCGAACTGGTACTCGGTATCGACAACATTATTTTCATTTCTATTTTGGTAGAAAAACTGCCGAAAGAAAAAAGAGAATTTGCTCGTCGTCTTGGTCTGTTTTTGGCGATGTTCATGCGTATCGCACTGCTGATGACGCTGGCGTGGATTGCCAATATGACAACACCTCTATTTACCGTTATGGAGCATGGTGTTTCAGGTCGCGACATCATTCTGATTGCTGGTGGTTTATTCCTTATCTGGAAAAGCACACAAGAAGTCCATCAGTTGCTGGAAGGTGTTGAAGGCCACGCAACGCACGCTGTACGCGCCAATTTTTTTGCCATCATCACGCAAATCATTATTATCGATTTGGTTTTCTCGCTGGATTCCATCATCACCGCCGTTGGCATGAGTAACCAAATTCCAGTTATGGTATCTGCCGTGGTTGCCTCTGTGGGTTTGATGATTGCTTTTGCTGGTTTTATTGGCAGATTTATTGAAGATCACCCTACCATCAAAATGCTCGCACTGGGTTTCTTGCTCGTCGTCGGTGTTGTATTAGTAGCTGACGGTACAGGTCACCATGTACCCAAAGGTTATATCTACTTTGCCATGGCATTCTCGATTCTTGTCGAAGCACTGAATATTCGCCTGCGTGCAAAAGCGCACAAGCCAGTTGATCTGCGTGAATCTTATGCCAATACGGATCATGACACGCCTGCTCATTAAATAATGAGAAGTTAGTGCCACCAAAAAAGCCGCAGTGAATGCGGCTTTTTTATTGCGTAATTTTTACTACGAAAGATAAAGTTAGTTCGGTTCGTTCAGTACAACAATACGCGGCACAGGCAACGAATTAAAAGTGGAAGCAGTAGCTGCTGTGTAAGCACCCATCATGCGACCTATCAACAAATCTCCCACCGCTAACTCTGGCAATTCCAGTGCTTCTTCGATGACATCGATGCTGTCGCAAGTCGGTCCAACCACGGCAGACGGCA
Organism: Pseudomonadales bacterium; assembly: GCA_041395665.1. Taxonomy (NCBI): domain Bacteria; kingdom Pseudomonadati; phylum Pseudomonadota; class Gammaproteobacteria; order Pseudomonadales; species Pseudomonadales bacterium. Next base: position 135,349 of record JAWLAB010000003.1, on the reverse strand, counting down.
TTGTTTTCCCCGAACGAAAAACATGCAGCGGATAACGCGCATGATCATAAATACGACCACTGAACATACCGTATACGCCATCATCTAAGTAATACCAAGGCTGATCACCGCGCAGTGCTTTTCCCACCACCGTTGTTACTGCGGCTGCCGCAGGTGCAATTAAATAGCGACCAGGCTCTGCAATCACTTCCACATGCTCAGGCAATTTTTTCAGTGCTTCACGAATTGGCGCACAAAAGGCAGCAATATCGATATCACCACCATTGTCGTAATCGACAGGAAAACCACCGCCAATATCCAAAATACGAATCGGCACTTCGTATTCGCTGATTAATTTTGTGCAAGCTTCAATCGCCGCTACATGCGTGCTGGGCGATGTCGATTGCGAGCCAACATGAAACGACAAACCTTTGACATGCAAGCCCAAAGCTTTCGCTTCTTTCAACATGGCTGGCACTTCTTCGGGTGAACAGCCAAATTTTTTCGACAAATCGACGGCACAATCAGGGCTGCGAAATGCCACACGCAGCAACAAACCTACACGATGCGCGTACTGGCGAAACTTAGCAATTTCAACGAGATTATCGACCACAAAAGTACTGCAACCGAAACGCAGCGCATCGCGAATATCTTTATCTTTTTTAATGGGATGCGTGTGAATCGTGTTGCGCGGATTCACTTTTTGCTTGCGCAGTAAATTGATTTCACCCGTTGAAGCAATATCAAAACCCGCACCCAATTGATTCAGCGTATTGACTATCGCCGCGTGCGGAAACGCCTTCACCGCATAGAACAAACCAACATTCGGCAGCGCAGCTTTTAATTGCTGATATTGGTCGGCCAACTTCGCGCAGTCGAGCAACAGCAACGGCGAACCGTACTGCTCGACCATAACGCGCATCTTGGTTTCATCGAACAAAATATCCGAAAACAAGTTGGCCATTGCCGCACATCAACCGTTATCAGTTTTGCCAACCGCTTCTAACACATACTGCGGCAGTGCAAACGAAGCAACATGAATGTCTGGATTGTAATAACGCGTTTTAATACCAGACGCTTTGAAGCGCTCGCGAATCGTATTGGCATCCACATGACGCAGCGATTTATCGTCGCTAGACCACGCAAAAGTCATCACGCCGCCCACATAAGTAGGCACTGCAGCGGTGTAGAAATGCACATCACCAAAAGTTAGTGCCATGCGTTGCGCCGTGGTTTTCACTTCGTCCAGCTGCATAAAGACCACGCCGTTTTGCGTAACCATGATGCCGCCATCGTTCAAGCAGCGTTTGCAATCACTGTAGAACTGGCTGGTAAACAACACTTCGCCAGGACCGATAGGGTCGGTGGAATCGGAAATAATGATGTCAAATTTTTCTTGGCAATTCGCCACAAAACGGCAGCCATCATCAATCACGATATTGGCGCGCGGGTCGTCATACGCACCTGCGGAATGGTTCGGCAGATATTCGATCGCCATATCAATAACGGCTTTATCAATTTCTACTTGCGTCACATGTTCGATGCTGCTGTGACGACACACTTCACGCAAAATACCGCCATCGCCACCGCCGATAATCAGCACGCGTTTTGCCTTACCGTGCGCAAGAATCGGCACATGCGTCAACATTTCGTGATAGATAAATTCGTCTTTTTCGGTGGTTTGCACCACGCCGTCCAACACCATCACGCGACCAAACAGCGCGTTGTGAAAAATCATCAACTGCTGGTGTCCCGTATCAAACTCGAAATAAACCTTGTCAATGTCGTGGCGTTGTCCCCAAGCATCGTACAGTGTTTCATTCCAGGTCTTAGTCATGGCTTTGCTTCTCTCCGCAGTGTGGTGGGTAAAAGAATGACCGCCAGCCTATCGAGCAAGCCGGCATACAGGTTTATGGTACAAGGAAGCGCGCGATTATGGAGCGGTTTGCAGGATTTGCAAGCGTGAATTGGCGAACCATCGCCTTGCATCACTCTGCCCTCACCCGCATAATGCGCCCGCTTTCATGGTGGCCCTGTCGGTTCCTCGCAATGAACAGCTGTAAACCCCGCCAGGCCCGGAAGGGAGCAACGGTAGCAGCCCGTTTGTGTGCCGAGGCTCGGCTGGCAGGGACACCACCCTCTTCCCTTATACTAGCCATCCCTTTCTTTACGCACTGATTGGTCATGAGCTACCAAGTTCTCGCCCGCAAATGGCGACCGCAACATTTCAAAGACATGGCTGGTCAAACGCATGTGCTGCAAGCACTGATCAATGCGTTGGATCACAACCGTCTGCACCACGCTTATTTGTTTACAGGCACACGCGGTGTGGGCAAAACCACCATCGCGCGCATACTCGCCAAATGCCTCAACTGTGAAACGGGCATCAGCTCACAACCTTGCGGTCAATGCGCCGCCTGCCGCGAAATTACTGAAGGCCGCTTTGTTGATTTGATTGAAATTGACGCCGCTTCGCGCACCAAAGTCGAAGACACGCGTGAGATTCTCGACAATGTGCAATACCTCCCTGCACGCGGTCGTTTCAAAGTGTATTTGATCGACGAAGTGCACATGCTCTCCACCAGCAGTTTTAATGCACTGTTAAAAACATTGGAAGAACCGCCTGCACATGTAAAGTTTTTGCTCGCGACAACTGATCCACACAAACTACCTGTGACGGTTCTTTCTCGCTGTTTGCAATTCAATCTGAAAAATTTATTGCCAGAAAAAATTGTCGAGCACTTAAAAAATATTCTCGACAAAGAAATGATTCCGCACGAAGACCCTGCTTTATGGTTGTTAGCACGAGCAGCTGACGGCTCTATGCGCGATGCACTCTCCCTCACCGATCAAGCAATCGCATTTGGTGGCGAAAAAATTGCTGAACTCGGCGTGCGCGACATGCTGGGCACGATGGATCGCCGTTTGATTCATCCGATGTTGGATGCACTGATCGCTAACGATGCGCCTGCGTTATTAGCTGCCATTGCGCAACTTGCTGAACAAAACCCTGACTACAGCGGCGCGCTGGATGAATTGTTGTCACTGCTACATCGTATTGCTGTTGTGCAAGCCGCGCCTTCCGTTTTGGATCAATATCCGGATGAGCGCGAGCGTTTGCAGCAGTTGACCAACAGCATGACAGCAGAAGATGTGCAGCTGTATTACCAAATTGGTTTGAACGGTCAGCGCGATTTGTCGTTAGCGCCAGATATGCGTTCCGGTTTTGAGATGGCGTTGCTGCGTATGTTGGCGTTTCGCCCACAAGGCTCAGCAACGAGCAACGAGAAAAAAAAAACTGAACCCAAGTCCAACGCCAACACCAACGCAAATCCAGTAAACACCAATACAGCAAACACAAATGCAGTAAACGCGAGCGCAGTAAACAGCAGCGCCGCTATTCGCGCTGCACAACAACCCACACCGCTAACACTCACACCCTCTACACCGACCTCAACAACTGCACCACAACCCGCTGTTACTGCGCAAAATCATGCAGCAACACTAAACACGCAAGATTGGCCTTCGTTGTGGCAAAGGCTGCCTCTGGCGGGCATTGTGCGCAATACTGCTGCTCACTGCTGTTTAGATCGCACCGAAGGCTCGCGTTATTACTTCACACTGGACAGCGCACAAGCCAATTTATTTGACGCTTCTCATGCCACGCGTTTATCTGAAGCTCTAGGGGTGTTTCTCGGCAGTGCGTGTGAAGCCATCATCACAACCGGCACTACGGCAAATATGACACCGCATCGTTTGCAGCAGCAGAAAAAAGCACAACTGCAACAAGAGGCAGAAGAAAGTTTTCGCAACGATCCTAATGTCATGGCGCTGTTGCAACAATTTGATGCACACATCGTTGAAGGTTCTATTGAACCCTTTCAACGCTCTATTCACTAATATTTATCTCTCTTAATTTGGAGTATCCCCATGAAACTGGGCAACATGAATGAACTGATGAAACAAGCACAGGCGATGCAAGAAAAAATGCAACGCATGCAGGAAGATGTCGCCAAAATGGAAGTGATCGGCGAATCAGGCGCAGGCTTGATCAAAGTCACCATGAACGGTCGCCACGATGTGCGCAGCGTCAATATCGACAGCAGCTTAATGACTGAAGACAAAGAAATTTTAGAAGATTTAATCGCCGCAGCGATCAATGATGCTGTGCGAAAAATTGAGCACAACTCACAAGAGCAGATGCAGAAAGTGACTGGTGGCCTGCAAATGCCACCAGGTTTCAAAATGCCTTTTTAATCATTTTTTAATGGGATGCACGCGGCAGAGGCGTTCGCAAAGTCACAAACTCTTCTGCTGCGGTTGGATGAATACCAATCGTCGCATCGAATTGCTTTTTTGTAGCTCCTACTTGTAAAGCCACTGCAAACCCTTGCATCACCTCGCCTGCTTCTGCGCCCACCATGTGCACGCCCAACACACGACCCGTTGAACGCTGCACAATCAACTTCATCATCATGCGCTCGCTGCTGCCGCTGACGGTATGTTTTAACGGACGAAAATCGGTGCGGAAAATTTCGACATCATGCACGCCGTAACGCGATTCTGCTTCCTGCTGCGTTATCCCCACAGAAGCGACTTCTGGTGATGAAAATACTGCACTCGGCACCAGAGAATAATCAATGCGCTCTCGCATTCGGCTGCCAAACCAGTAATCCACCAGCCACATCGCTTCCGCTGTGGCGACCGGCGTTAACTCTTTGTGCCCAACCAAATCACCCACGGCAAAAATAGAAGGCACACTAGTAGCAAAGTGTTCATCCACAACAACATGCCCTGATCGTGAACACTGAATAGCGACCGCCTCTAAACCGAGCTGTGCAGTTGCCGGCTTTCTACCGGTGGCAAACAACACGCAATCCGTTTTGAGTACAGAGCCGCTGCTGCAATGCACTTGTAATTCATCTGCTATTTTTTCAATGGATACGATGTTGTCATTCCATTGAAACGCCATACCTTGCTTTTCCATTTCTTGCTGCAAGAAATGGCTGATATCCGCATCAAAGTTTTTTAATACTTTGTCGCCGCGATGCAACAAAGTCGTTTGACTGCCCATCGCATGCAAAATACCCGCTAACTCCACCGCGATATAACCGCCACCGACAACAATGGTACGCTCAGGACGATGGGGCAGCGAAAAAAAGTCATCGGAAGTAATCGCGTGTTCGATACCCGCAATATCTGGCTTCCACGGATAACCGCCCGTTGCCAATAAAATTCTTTCTGCTGATATTTTCTTATCACCGACAGTCACATGATGCGCGTCGAACAATTGCGCCACGCCTTCAAACAATTCCACGCCTGCGTTCTGCAGCATATTTTTGTAGATACCGTTGAGTCTTTGCACTTCAGCGGCGACATTGCGCGTGAGAACAGACCAATCATGCGATGGTTTTACTTCTGACCAACCAAAACCAATGGCTTCATGCGTTTGTGTAGGCAATTGCGCGGCGTAGTGAAATAATTTTTTAGGGATACAACCGACATTGACGCAAGTGCCGCCGAGGTATTGCTTTTCGACCAACGCAACGCGTTTTCCTGTGGCCGCCGACATTCTCGCTGCGCGCACACCGCCAGAACCACCACCAATCACTAACAAATCGTAATCATGTTGCATCGAACTGTGCCCCATTTTGATCAATTACACCAGGTACAACTTCAAAAGCTATATTGACTGCCTGTAAGCGCATCAACAAGCCTGACATTTCGCGCAATGACAAAGGATCACCAGGCACCAAATAAACGATAGATTCACCTCGCTGCACACCATCACGCAACACAGTAAAAACATCGTCACTCGTTTGCAAATTGATCTGGTATGCATCACGACGCGCCAACTGGCTGATTACCGCATTGACACCTGCGGCAGACACTACGCAATCGCAAGATTGCAAATAGCGCAGCGCTTTGAAGGTCAATAAATCAGGATCACCTGTGCCACTACCCACCACCGCCACACGACCTTGCGCGTACTGATGTTGTTCAAAATAGTGCAGCTGCTCCGCGATACTTTCTGAGAGTTGCGCGCAATCATCGCCACCGGCATCCACTAAATAGCGCTGTAAACTGTGATTCCAAAAACGCATGCGCTGTTTAGCATCGGTAATTTTTGTAAACACTTGTTTACGCAAGGTGCTCACTTGCAAAGCTAAATCACCTAAAGAGGCTGGCAGCAACGCTTCGATTCGCGCACGCAACAGCCGCGCCAACACGGGCGCATGGCCATTGCTCGTCACCGCAACGGTAATGACACCGCGTTCGACAATCGAAGGAAAAATAAAAGTACACAATGCTGGCGTATCAACCACATTGACGGGAATTTGCCGCGCTTGGGCGGCTTCAAAAACGCGCTGATTCAAAGCCTCGTCTGCACTAGCGGCGACTACCAGCATCACACCATCTAAACACGCTTCCAAAAATTGCGATTCAGTAATCGCAACAATATGTGCCTGTGCTTTTTCCAACAAGCGTCGTTTGCGCGCAGCGACTTCACCACTACCTACCAACAAACAGCGTTTGCCTTGGATATTCAAAAATACTGGCAAGGTTTGCATAAGGCCTCGCGGGGTGATTATTTTTTGCGCGCTACCGTTTTTTTTGCAGCTGTTTTTTGGGTTGATGTTTTTCTGCGTGGAGCACTGTCATCATCGCCCGCTCCGCGACTTTCCACCCAGCGACCGTTGACATAAACCGCGCGCCACCCTGTCGGCTTGCCATCAATTTCGCTCTGCACATACTGCTCTTTGCTTTTGCGGCTAAAGCGCACAATGGCAGGATTGCCCTCTGGATCTTTCTGCGGCGCAGAAAATAAAAATTCGTATTTCGGGTCAATTTCATCGCGATGTGGAATCAATTCCGAGACCAAAGGCGCGCGCGTCTCGCGGTACTTAGGAAACTGGCTCGCTGCCAAGAACAGACCAGACGCACCATCGCGCAGCAAATAAAAATCATCCACTTTTAAGCAGCGCAACTCTTCCATTTTCACCACATCCATTTTTGGTGGAGCGGCTTCGCCGTTGCGCAGTAATTTACGCGTATTTTTACAGGCGCTATTGGTACAGCCAAAATATTTGCCGAAGCGACCTGTTTTCAACTGCATATCGGAGCCGCACTTGTCGCACTCCAACAGCGGGCCGTCATAGCCTTTTAATTTGAATTGACCCGCTTCAATCTCGTAGCCATCACAATCAGGATTATTGCCACAAATATGCAATTTTCGTTTTTCATCCAGCAAATAGGCATCCATCGCCGCATTACATTTTTTGCAGCGATGTTTGTGACGCAACTGTTGCACTTCGGCATCATCGTCTTCGGCAATTTCATCACCCGTCACCAAATTAATCGTCGATTTACAACGCTCTTTTGGTGGCAATGCGTAGCCTGAGCAGCCGAGAAATACGCCTGTGCTGCCGGTACGGATCTGCATATTGCGACTACAAGTTGGACATTTAATATCGGTTTCTGTGGGATCGTTGGCGCGCATACCGTCCTTATCACCGTGTGCGCGCGCCAATTTTTGACGAAAATCGCCATAGAAATTATCGAGCACAGCGGTCCAACCTTTATGCCCTTCCGCCACATCGTCCAGCGACTCTTCCAAGTTCGCAGTAAAGCTGTAATCCATCAAATCACTGAAAGATTCGGTTAACCGTTCTGTCACGATGTCGCCCATTTTTTCAGCGAACAGACGACGTTTTTCCAGTTTTACATAGCCGCGATCTTGAATCGTCGAAATAATGGCAGCATAAGTGGATGGGCGACCAATACCGCGTTTTTCCAACTCTTTCACCAAACTCGCTTCGGTGAATCGCGCAGGCGGGCTGGTGAAATGCTGCGTAGGATCCAGTTTTTTCAACGTCAAACTGTCGCCCACTTTCATATCTGGCAGGATGTTGTCTTCCTCACCGTCTTTTTTATTCATCTGCGGCAACACTTTGGTGTAGCCATCAAACAACATCACACGGCCGCGCGCACGCAATTCAAACTCACCCGCTTTTACATCAACACGCGTGCTGGTGTATTGCGCAGGCATCATCTGACACGCCACAAATTGCTGCCAAATCAGTGTATAAAGTCTTTCCGCATCGCGCTCCACACCGGATAAATTATTCGGCTGCAAACGCACATCAGACGGACGAATCGCTTCGTGCGCTTCTTGCGCGCCCGATTTACTGGCGTAAAAATTTGGTTTGCTCGGCAAATATTTTTCACCGTATTGCTTGCCGATAAAATCGCGACAAGCGTGCACAGCATCCATCGACAAATTGGTCGAATCGGTACGCATATAAGTGATGTAGCCCGCTTCATACAAGCGCTGCGCCAACATCATGGTTTTTTTCACGCTAAAACCTAAGCGCGAACTAGCGGCTTGTTGCAGCGTAGAAGTAATAAACGGCGCAGAGGGTTTGGACTGTGTGGGCTTATCTTCACGCGCAGCCACTTGGTAATTGGATTTTTGCAGCGCAGCCACAGCCGCTTGCGCTTGCTGCTCGCTGACTGGACGAAAATTGGCATCGCCCTGCTTCATCACTTCAAAAACAACGGTGCTGCCCGCTGGCGTATTCAAATCCGCGTGAATTTGCCAAAACTCCTCTGGCACAAACGCACGAATTTCACGCTCGCGTTCCACCACCAAACGCACTGCCACCGATTGCACACGCCCTGCTGACAAGCCGCGTGCCACTTTCGCCCACAACAGCGGCGACACCATAAAGCCAACCACGCGATCTAAAAAACGACGCGCTTGTTGTGCGTTGACGCGATTGATATCCAATTGACCGGGTTGTGCAAACGCTTCTTGAATCGCTTTTTTGGTGATTTCGTTAAACACCACACGGCGGTATTTGTCTTTATCGCCACCGATCGCTTCACTCAAGTGCCAAGCAATCGCCTCTCCTTCGCGATCCAAGTCCGTTGCGAGATAGATGGTGTCGGCTTGCTTTGCCAGCTTGCGCAATTCATCCACCACTTTTTCTTTGCCGGGCAGAATTTCGTACTGCGCTTTCCAACCGTTTTCAGGGTCTACACCCATACGCGTGACCAACTGCGCTTGTGCTTTTTGTTCACGATGCGCCGCTTTTTCTTCAGCCGACATCTTGCGTGTTTTTGCCGCTTGCTCGGCGCGCGCCTTAGCATCAACTTCTTTGCCGCCGCCTGTCGGTAAATCACGGATATGACCGATGGATGACTTCACCACAAAGTCGTTGCCTAGATATTTGTTGATGGTCTTGGCCTTCGCCGGAGATTCCACAATAACGAGAGATTTGCCCATATAAGCCTACGCTGGTGTCGCGCTGCGACTGAGATACCCATTGAGGGTGCGACTATATAAGAAGGAAGACTAGGCTGGTCAAGCTAAAAAACACTTTTGTACAAAAAACGATCAGCAGAGGCGGACTTCAAAGCAGTTACCGCCATCCAACAAGGGATACAAACGGATATCCCAGCCCTGATGCTCGCAGATGCGCCGCACCAAGGACAAACCCAAGCCCAAGCCTTCACCGCGCGCCGCTGCGCCACGCACAAAGGGCTGAAAAATGGCTTCTTTGCTGCCTTCATCAATTGTCTTGCCCGAATCCTCCACTCGGAAACCTTCTCGCGTGAGAACGATCCGCACAAAGCCGCTATCGGTGTAATGCACGGCATTGCGTATCAGATTAGACATCACGGCTCGCAGTAACGCCGTATTGAAACGCTGCTCCTCTAGCGAAGCAGGAAGAGCAGATTCAATGATCAACGATAGCGCCAACTGTTTGTTATCCGCCAATGATTGCCACTGCTCTTGCTGCTCCTGCGCCATCGCCCCCAAAGTGACACGGCTGACCGAGGTGTCCACTTCCAATTGGTTGCGCGCCAACTGCAGAAAGGTATGCACCAAATCGCGCATTTCCTGTGCCGCTCGCTGAATGCGCGCCAGCTGATTTTTTTGCTTCTCACCGAGCTGTGGCGATGCTTGCAGCAATTCAGATGCTGTTGTGATAACCGTCAATGGCGTACGCAACTCGTGACTGACATCGCTGGTGAAAAACCGTTCGCGTTGCAGAGCGTGATGAACTTTCTCTAATACATCATCAAACGCCGCTGCCAACTGCCCTACCTCATCATTGGCAAAATCATTAGCTAGTGGCAGCTCTTCTGGCGCTTTTTTCTCACGGCCGCGTACTTGTGTTGCCAATAAAATAACCGGCGACATGATGCGCCGCGCCAAAAAATAACCCAACACCCATGCAGCAACAACACTCAATAAAAAGCCGGCAAGAATAATGAGATACAAAGCATGCTCTCGCCTTTCCAAATTAGTTTGGTCGCGCAAAAATAAAAACTTTTCATCGCCCTGCTCATACACCAAGGCGTGATAAGCCTGCCCTTCACGAAACACTTCATGGAACCCAGATCTCAATCCTTTCAACCACTCTGGCGGCGTACTGTAATCTTCTGCTTGATTGATTTTTTCATGGTAGAAGTTAGAGCCTGGCAACAAACCTAATTCACGCCCTTCGCTGTAGCGCGCCATCGCCAAAGTCAAATCATCGTGCAGCGTGTTGCTCAGTAATTGTTTTTCAACCACCTGAACGACAACGACAATACCGACAGAAAATAAGGCACTGATAACTGCCGCCATCAATACAAAAGCCAGCATAATGCGGCGCGATAACTTTTGATTTTTTTTCAATCCCTGCACAACGAAAACTCTTTTTATTGTTTTGAAACTTAGTCTTTCTGTGCAGACAAGCGAAAGCCGATGCCGTGTACGGTGTGCAATAACGGAGTCTCAAACGGCTTATCAATCAATTGGCGCAACTGATGGATATGGCTGCGCAAGCTATCGCTATCGGGGCAATCATCACCCCAAACAGCCGCTTCCAATTGTTCGCGGCGCACAACGGATGGACTGCGTTGCATCAACACTTCCAACAATTTCAAACCGATCGGGTGCATTTTTATGTGCTTGCCCGCACGCGTCACTTCCAGCGAATCCAAATCAAACGAGAGATCCTCTACAGCGAGCAACCGACTCGCACCGTGCGTGCGGCGCAACACCGCTTCTATGCGCGCCGCCAGTTCCGACAACTCAAAAGGCTTCACCAAATAGTCGTCGGCTCCCGCAGAAAAACCTTCTAAACGATCATCCAGTGTGTCGCGCGCTGTCAACATAATCACAGGCAAATTGTTGCGCGCTTCACGCAAGCGTTTGCACAGCGTAAAGCCATCCATACCTGGCATCATCACATCAAAAACAGCGAGATCAAATGGTTCTGTAGCGGCTAGATGCAAGCCCGTCATGCCATCTTGCGCACAATCGACGGTGTAACCTTTTAACTCCAAATAATCAGCCAAGTTGGCCAGAATATCGCGATTATCTTCAACCAATAAAATGCGCACACATCACCTCAATATTTTTTTCACATATTTGCGCTATTGTGACCACTCAACAAAACTTGCCATTCCTGCTCACTCCACAGTTTGCGACTGTGACGATACAGCTGATCAAGATCACGCCGCGCCGCATGACCCTTGATGCACTTGCGGCGCGCTTTTTCCAAATCCAATAACGCTACTTCAGGTGTGCTTTCTACACTACCGGCTGTCAAAAAAATGTGTTTTGGATATAAACAAGTGTGCTGCCACTGTTTACCGTGCATCACACCCAGCACACGACCCAATTTCTGCAAGAGCTTTTGATGTTGCGTCTCGCCGATGCGCTCTTTGCCACCCACACGATACCAAGCCTCTAAATCGACATAACCATCCAGCGCTTTGGTCACTAAAATAGCCTGCCAATCGCCATCCACTTTACGCGCTTCAGCAAACACAATTTCAGGTGTTTTGATGCCAAGCTTCTGCAGAGCGTCTGTCGCAAATTTTTCCCGCATCACCGTTGGTAAACCAAATGGATAGCGCAAGCTACGAAACAAATGATTACGCTGGCGTTTGATATACAACATACCCAACGACGGCGTAGTAATGCGCTCAACGCCACTCTCACCATCGCGCCGCACATTGGCAGGCTCAACCGATTCACCACGCACGCGCCACCAATCATCAAAACTCATCGGCAACGCCATTTCTGAAACATTACTCACCGCTGTATCTTTCCTAATTCACCACGCGCAGCGATTATAGCGACATCATCTAAAATCAACCCACACCTTACACAGAAGTAGAGATCACAGATGGAATGGGCACCGCATGTCACTGTCGCCACCGTTATTGAGCAAGATGGCAAGTATCTGCTCGTGCATGAGTGGGACAAATTTCTGCAACGCATGGTCTACAACCAGCCTGCGGGGCACTGGGACGAAGGCGAAACGCTACTCGATGCCGCCATACGCGAAACACGCGAGGAAACGGCTTGGGCAGTGACTATTGATAGCTGGCTAGGCCTGTACACCTACACCGCCTCATCTAATGGCATTACCTATGTGCGCGTCGCCTTTACCGGCCAAACCACTGAATTTCTCGCGACCGCGTTGGATGAAGGCATAGAAAATGCGGTGTGGATGGATTACGAAACCCTGCTAGCGAAAGAAGCCAACGCCGAATTGCGCAGCCCGCTAGTGAAACAAGTGATCGACGACTACCGCAGCGGCATCCGCCTGCCACTTTCCGCGCTCTACCATCACAGCTAGGCACTTTTGGCGGGTGTAGCGCTCTCCTTTAGAATAGCGGGATGAATACATCCACCAAAGTCATCGTCGGTATGTCCGGCGGTGTTGATTCCTCCGTCACGGCACTCCTACTGCAACAGCAGGGCTACGCTGTGGAAGGCTTGTTCATGAAGAACTGGGATGAGGACGACGGCAGCGAATACTGCACCGCCAAAGCGGACCTCGCCGATGCACAAGCCGTTGCCGATAAGTTAGGCATTCATCTACATACCGCCAATTTTGCCAACGAATACTGGGACAATGTGTTTGAACATTTTCTCGAAGAATATCGCGCAGGACGCACACCCAATCCAGACATCCTCTGCAATCGCGAAATCAAATTCAAAGTGTTTTTGGATTACGCGCAACTGTTAGGCGCAGATAAAATTGCCACTGGGCACTACTGCCGCACTAAAACGGAAAACCAGCGCACACAATTACTCAAAGGCTTCGATCCTGCCAAAGATCAAAGCTATTTTCTGCACGCCATCACAGAAGCCGCATTAGCAAAAACTTTATTTCCGATTGGTAATCTTGAAAAAACTGCTGTGCGACAACTCGCCGAACAACATGGCCTTGCTACCGCCAAGAAAAAAGATTCCACCGGCATTTGTTTTATCGGTGAGCGGCGCTTCAAAGACTTTCTTGAACAATATCTGCCCGCGCAACCGGGTGATATTCAAACGGTCGATAACAAAATAATCGGCAAACACACGGGCTTGATGTATTACACCATCGGTCAACGCCAAGGTTTAGGCATAGGCGGCGTGAAAGACACACCAGAAGAACCTTGGTATGTGGTGGATAAAAATCTTGCAACCAATACGCTAATTGTTGCGCAAGGTGAACACCCTGCCCTGTATGCACCTGCGTTGGAATGTTCACAACTGCATTGGATTGGCGGCGCAGCGCCTTCACCATCCACCTCACTACATTGCAAAATTCGCTATCGTCAGCAAGATCAAGCCTGTAGCTTCACACAGCTAACTAACGGCAATGCGCGTGTTGATTTTACAGAAGCACAACGTGCGATCACGCCAGGACAGTCCATTGTTTTTTACGACGGTGATATTTGCTTGGGCGGCGGCATCATCGAGAAAAAACTTACTTCGGAGTACGCATGAGCAACACACTGGTTATGAATCAAACACTGGCTCTGGCCGGCATCGCACAAGCTGCTGCACTGGTGAGCCAATTAGCGCGTAACGGCAGCGCAGATGCTCAAGCCATGCAATGCGCGGTACACAGTATTTTGAAACTCGATGCAGATGACACAGAAAGCATTTTTATTGATCGCCAGCATCTCACACTCGGATTAAAAACGGTGCGTGAAGCCTTTGAGCGCGACACCAACAGTAATGCAGAAACGCTGCGCTACTGTGCCAGTATGTTGCACCTACAAAAACAGTTAATGCGCGATGAAAACATGCTCTCCACACTGCGCGGCAGGCTGCAACAAGTGCAAAGACAGATTGAACTGCAAGGCAATGAAGTGAGCAGCCAAGTGTATTCCAGCATTGCCGGTTTGTATTCCGACACGCTCAGCACTTTTAATTTTCGCGTGCAAGTCAACGGCAAACCCGATTTATTAAAGCAAGACAGTATCGCCAATCAAATTCGCACTGCGCTGCTCAGCGGCGTGCGCTCCGCTATTTTGTGGCGACAACTAGGTGGCTCGCGTTTGGATTTTATTTTTCGTCGAAAAGCGATTTATAACGCCACACTGGCACTGCTTGAGGCGTAAGCGTGAAATTTGCACTGCTCATTACCGCATCTGCCAGCAACAGCGAAGCGCCTGCAACTGCGCTACGCTTTGCTACAGCTGCGCTAAACAGTGGGCATTCCATTTACCGCATTTTCTTTTTTCGTGACGGCGTACAAAACGCCAATACTTATGCCATTGCACCGCAGGATGAACGCAATATTCCAGAAGCGTGGCAGCAGTTTTGCCTTGCACACAATATCGACGCGACAACTTGCGTTTCTGCTGCGCTCAAGCGCGGCATCGTTGACGAAAAAGAGAGTCAACGCTGGAAGAAAATAGGAAGCAATGCCTCGGCACAAATCCCCATTGGCGGCTTAGGCTTGCTGACCGACGCCATCATCAATAGCGATCGCCTGATTACTTTTGGGTAGAGCCATGCAGCCATCACAAAAAACCATTCTCTTTGTGTTGCAGCGCTCACCCTATGGCAGCACCGCTACGCAAGAAACACTGGATGCAGCATTGGCAGCCGCAGCATTTGAACAAAATGTGCAACTACTTTTTAGTGGTGATGGCGTTTGGTCGCTACTACCAGATCAACACAGCGAACTCATCGACAGAAAAAACATCGAGAAACTTTTGCACGCTCTGGAGTATTACAACATCCATTCTGTTTATGTCGATCAACAATCTTTAGATGAACGACAACTCACAGCGCAGCAGCTGTCCATCACAGTAACGCCATTGCAGGCAGAGCAGATCCCAGCAATATTCCAGCACGCAGACTGTGTGGTGGCGCTATGAATTCACTGCACACCTTGAATGTTTCTGCACGAGAAAACACTGACCTTATTGCTCGCTTGCTGCGCAGCACTGCACAAGGCGACAGCATTCTGCTGATTGAAAACGGGGTTTACAACCTCACAGACAACCACTTTCTGCAAGCTGCATCACAAGCCAAAGTCAGCCTGTTTTATTTGGAAAGAGACGCGCAAGCACGCGGCCTGCATTCGCATAGCGATAAAGCACAAAAAGCCACTGATGATGATTTTGTTGCTATGAGCTGCCAGCATAAAAAAGTGATTAGCTGGTTTGTATGAGTGCGCCCGCTTGCGATGAAGAAGGCTATTTACTGAATCTAGCTGATTGGAATGAAGCCGTTGCCAATACACTGGCTGAACAATCAAACATCGCTCTCACCACCGCACACTGGGAAGTGATTCACGCACTGCGAAGCTTTTATCAGCAATTTGGACTTTCACCGGCGATGCGCCCGCTCTGCAAATATCTAAAAGCCACGCTAGGTGCAGAAAAATCGAGCAGCATTTATCTTCTACAGCTATTCCCAGGAAGCCCAGCAAAACTCGCGGCTAAAATTGCTGGTTTGCCAAAACCTGATAACTGTATTTAATTTTTTTTTATTCTTCGATTTATAGCGGTCGTGCCAACAGAACTGTCGCCGCGTTAGAAGATGCATTTTTTAATAACACACTGTCCAAACAAGCTGGAATCAAACACGCTTTCTCAGCGCTCAATACAGATCCAGCGCAATCCACACTACCCACTACGGTCATCGCTAAGACATAACTGCCTGCTGTTTCACAGCGATACTCAGCATGCGCAGCAAGCACTAAACGCTGCACGATAAAATCTTCAAACTGAACAATTTGCTCTAACAGCACACCGTCTTTATCCAATAACAAAGGAAAAGACTGATCGGGCGGTGTTTCTAGCTGAGCAATTTGTAATGCTGCATCAGTATCCCAATGTGCTTGGGTCAACACTTTCTGCGCAAAAGAGAGAATTTTTCTTTCGTAAACGGGCGTTTGAAACTCGACCGTGCGCACACCGTGTTGCAAGGCATGCGGCGTGCGCAAGGGGACAGCCAATACATCGCCCTCTCGCAAGTTGCGCAAGGCGGTAAAACTCTCCATTGTTTTACGCAGAGTAGCTTCTTGTATTTGCATCTCTACAGAAATCTGCGCAAGCCATGACTGTAGTTGCCCTGCGCTCACAGGCGCATTCAAGGCAATGCCATCTCGTTCACGCATGACATCTAACTGAGCATCTATTTCTCGACGAATTTTTGCGTACTCACTCACAGACTGCTTATACGCTGCCAAAAACGCATCGTCACTGGAATACAGTTGGCGTTTTTCTGCAGAAAAACCGTAACGAATTGCACCTACGCCATCCGGCCACGCTTTTTTATCCACATGCGTGACGATATACACTTCGCGTTTTTTTTCATGCAATTCAAAATACAAATCGCCAAAGACCTCGTCGGGTAATGGATCAAGAATTTTCAATAAATTAATCTGTTCTTGATTCCCCAACACACTCTGGCGCGACAAAGCCAGCAACCAAGACAGCGGTGTTGAGCCGCTTGCACTGACCACCGACGCAACGCCGCGTTCCTCAATTCCCGTATACCAAATTTCCTGACCCCAAGGTTTAGGAATAAAAACGGGCTGCAAATGTAACGGGCGCGAAAAATCTAAAACAGCAATCTGCAATGCCGACGCAATGTCTTCTAAAGTTTTTTCTTGTGCAAGCAAAGCCTGCAACGCATCACACTGATCCGTGACACATGCGCGCTGCAAATTATCCTGATCGGAAAACTCACAAGCAGCCATCAATGCCAACACTGGCTTATTGGGCAGGTAATCCTGAACAAACGACAGTGCCAGTGTTTTTATTGATGGTTTTTGCATGAAAATTTAGCGCGGCAGACGCTCAATGATGGTAGAAATACCCTGCCCCAAACCGATACACATGGTCGCTAAACCGATTGTGGCATTGCGCTGCTCCAACATATTCAACAAAGTGCCGGTAATGCGTGAACCGGAGCAGCCCAGCGGATGCCCCAAGGCAATCGCACCACCATTCACATTCACTTTGCTATCAAAAGACTCGGACAAACCCAAGCCTTTCAACACGGCCAGCGATTGCGCAGCGAATGCCTCGTTCAATTCAATGTATTCCATATCGTTGATGGTCAAACCGGCTTGCTTGAGTGCGCGCTCCGTTGCAGGCACAGGGCCGTAACCCATGATGGAAGGGTCCACACCGGCAACGGCCATACTCAAAATACGCGCACGCGGTTTCAAACCCAATTGCTGCGCTTTTTCTGCCGACATTACCAACATGGTTGATGCGCCATCAGTGATTTGCGAAGCCGTCGCCGCTGTGACCGTACCGCCTTTTGGATTAAACGCTGGTTTTAATTTTGCTAGCGATTCCATCGTGGTGTCTGGACGAATGGTTTCATCTTGCGTCAGCAAAATTTTTGCACCGCGCCCGTCATGCCCTTCGATGGCGATAATTTCTTTATCAAAATTACCCGATTCTCTCGCTGCATTCGCGCGCGCATGCGAACGCACAGCAAACGCATCTTGTTGCTCACGGGAAATATTGTGAAGAATGGCAAGATACTCTGCCGTCAAACCCATCATGCCTGCCGCTTTTGCTAATTTTTTACTGGCTTGCGGATTCGGCTCTAAACCGTAATCCATCGGCACATGCCCCATGTGTTCAACACCACCGATGAGAAAAATATCGCCGTAGCCACTTTGAATATTGCTTGCAGCAATATGCAGAGCCGACATAGATGAACCGCACAATCGGTTGATGGTTTGCGCAGGCACCGTAAACGGAATACGCGTGACCATACTGATCATACGCCCCACATTCCACCCCTGTTCTTTGGTTTGATTGACGCAACCCCAAATCACATCGTCGATGGTCGCAGGATCTAATTGTGGATTGCGATCCAATAATTTATTCACCAATTCGGCAGAAATATTGTCGCCGCGACGAAAACGAAACGAACCATCTTTAGAACGCGCCATCGGCGTGCGCGCAAAATCAACAATCACTGCATCACGAGGATTCAATGCACTGCCAGCTTTTACTGAAGTCATAATACGAATCTCCTATTACGCAAAATATTTTTGTTGATTGGCTGCCATGGCGCGCTGACTGACTGTCGGTTCATACAATTTACCCAGCGCAGAATAACGATCCGCCATTTCAACAAATGCCTGCATGCCAATTGCATCCATCCAACGGCAAACGCCGCCGCGAAATACAGGGAAGCCTAAACCGTAGATCAATGCCATATCGGCTTCGACCGCACTCTCTACAATTTTCTCATCCAAGCAGCGCGCCATTTCCGTACACATAGGCACCATCATGCGCGCGATAATTTCTTCATCAGAAAACACTTTTCGCTCCGCCACTTCCGGCGCTAACAGTGCATACACTTCTTCTTTTGCCACTTTTACCGGCTTACCTTTTTTATCTTTTTCGTGATTGTAAAAACCGACGCCATTTTTTTGACCGAGGCGTTTGTTGTCATACATGATTTCCAGCGCTGTTTTGAAGTTAGGCTTCATACGATCAGGAAAACCATCCGCCAACACATGCGCTGCGTGAACACAGGTATCAATACCCACCACATCGCACAAGAAAGCAGGGCCCATCGGCCAGCCCCATTTTTCCATCACGCTATCAATCTGTTGAAAATCCGCGCCATCTTTGACCAACTGCACAAAACCTGCGAAATAAGGAAACAGTACACGGTTGACCAAAAAGCCAGGGCAATCATTCACTACGATCGCTTTTTTGCCCATGGTATTGGCGTAAGCCACCGTGCGCGCCACCGCATCATCCGATGTTTTCTTACCGCGAATCACTTCTACCAAGGGCATGGCATGCACAGGATTAAAAAAGTGCATGCCGCAAAAGTTTTGTGGGCGCTGCAAACTTTCTGCTAACAAAGAAATTGAAATCGTGGAGGTATTGGAAGCAACAATCGCATCATCGTCCAAATATTTTTCTACTTCCGACAAAACCGATTGTTTGACTTTGACATTTTCAACGACTGCTTCAACCACGATATCCACTTGCTTCACAGGCTCGTAAGACAAAGTCGGTACAATGCGATTCAAAGTATCGCCCATCACCGCAGGTTTCATGCGTCCTTTTTCGACTTGTTTGGTCAGCAATTTATTCGCTTCTGCCAAACCCAAATCGATGCCGTGTTGTGCAATATCTTTCATCACCACCGGCACACCTTTGTAGGCTGATTGATACGCGATGCCGCCACCCATGATGCCCGCACCGAGAACGGCTGCATGTGTAACCGGTTTAGATGCTTTCTTCTCCCAAGTCTTGGCTGTTTTAGCCAATGCTTGATCATTCAGAAAAATACCGATCAATGCTTGTGCTTGCGGCGTGAGCGCCACACTAAGAAACGCATCCGTTTCTACTTTGACTGCTTCATCACGCGACATTCTTGCCGCTTTTTCCATCGCATTCACCGCCGCCATCGGCGCCGGAAAGTTTTTGCCCGCTTGCGCAGCAACCACCGCTTTACCGGTGGTGAATGCCATCATCAATTCGAGATCGCTCAAAGGCAGCGCGCTGTTTTTTTCTTGGCGACGCTCGGCGTAATTAAATGTTCCGGTCGCAGCTTGTGCGCACAAATCAAACGCAGCATCGCGCAAAATATCCGCAGACACAACGGCATCCACTGCACCCACTTCCAGTGCATGCGCAGGTTTTTGTTCCGCGCCTCCGGCAATCCATTCAATCGCATGATCAACGCCCAACACACGCGGCAGACGCACTGTGCCGCCGAAACCAGGAATGATGCCGAGTTTTGTTTCTGGCAAACCCACGCGCGCCGCATCACTCATCACACGAAAATCGCAAGCCAAACACACTTCCCAGCCACCGCCCAAGGCGTAGCCATTGATTGCAACCACTGTGGGAAATGGCAGCGATTCCAATTCGCTGAAAATATCATTGGCGCGAGACAGATACGCAGCAATGGCTTCGTTACCGCGCGAAAACACCCCGTTAAATTCGGTGATATCGGCACCCACAATAAACACGGATTTGGCACTGGTCAGCACCAAGCCCTTTACACCTGAGGCTTTGCGCAGAGCAGCCAGTGCAGCAGCCAGCTCATCCAAAGTGGCGACATTAAATTTATTGATGGATTCGCCGGTTAAATCAAACTGCAACTCGGCGAAGCCGTCCGCCTGCTGTGATACTTTGATGGCGTTGCCTTGGTAAATCATGTTCTGTTCCTCTTTCAGGGCGCGATACAAGATGTGGCGCGTGACGCTCAAGCATTCGCAGGTTTTCACACGCCAGAAACACTGTTACAGTCTAGCGGAATACGCCTTTATTAGCATTGATGACTGTGCGCTCTTTTCTTATCAATCTCAGCATTACACTCTTATCCCTGCTGTTCACAGCCATCTTTGCTGAGTACAGCATTCGCGCGCTGCAATCTTTCGGCTATCTCTCTGTTTTTAACCAAAAAACCATGGATAAAGGCGATACGCCTAACAAACGCTTCAATGCAAAACTTATCCGCAGTAGCAACCCTGTGTTATTCATGGAGTTCGATCGCAAAGACCCAAATATCAACAGTGCAGGCTTTCGCGGTGCTGACTTTCCAGCACATAAAACAACTGGTGTGACACGCATCGCCATCCTCGGTGATTCCGTTGCTTACGGCTACAGCGTGCCTTTAGAACAAACCTTTGCGCGTTTAGTGGAAAAACAACTCAATGCTGATGGCTATCCTGCAGAAGTATTAAATTTCGCCGTTAACGGATACAGCACTGTCGCTGAATTAGAGCTCTACAAAACACGCGTGCATGAATACAAGCCAGACATTGTGTTGCTCGCCTATGTTTTGAATGACCCCATTCCATCGGCTTTTGTCGTGAAAAGTGTCGGCAGTGCAAAACAGCAAGCATCATCCTTCCAAACACTCGCTAAACACTCACAATTAGGCGCTTGGATTTTTTTGCAATGGAAAAGTATTACTCAACGATTTGATCAGAAAAATAATTACCAAAGCATCTATGCTAACCCAAACTTATGGAATGCAACGACACAGGCTCTGGGCGATTTAAAAACAATGACTCAGGAAGATGGCGCAAAGTTTGCCACCGTCGTTTTCCCATTGCTGCTTGATTTCAACAATTACCCCATGCGAGATATACATCAACAGGTAAATAGCACTTTACAAACTAATGGCATCACGCATATTGATTTGCTCAATGACTTCAGCACACATCCTTACGAGTCATTGCGCCCTCACCCAAAAGACGACACGCATCCCAATGCTATCGGGCATGCTATTGCAGCAGAAAAAATTACAGCAATGCTGGAAAAAGATTTTATGCCGCCTAAGCAGTGAGCTGCGGCACACCACTGTGAAAACGAAAATGTGGATCCGGAGACTCAATCAACAGTCGCTCTTGCTGCAGAAAGAAATCAACACGCTGACCAATATCATCAGTCGCTATTTTTCTCGCCAGCGTCAAATAATCTTGAAAATGGCGCGACTCTGACTGCAATAGCGAGAGGTAAAATTTTTGCAGTGCAGCATCCAAGTGTGGCGCAAGCGCAGCAAATCGCTCACATGAACGCGCCTCAATAATCGCGCCGAGAATCAGCGTATCGACCAACCTATCTGGGTCTCGTTTATGCACATGCTCATGCAAACTCGCTGCATAACGCGATGCAGTGGTCGTGACATAGGCTATGCCGCGCTTTTTCATGATGGCAGCCACTTGCTCAAAATGACGCAGCTCCTCTCGCGCCAAGCGCGACAACTTCTGCAACAACTCATATTGATCCGTATGGCGATACATTAAACCAAGCGCCGTGGAAGCTGCTTTCTTTTCACAATTGGCGTGATCAATCAGCAACAATTCCTGTTCGCATAACGCGCGATCAATCCACGCCTGCGGTGTTCGACAATGCAAAAAATCTGTAATGGGAGTGATATCAACTGTGGCCATAACAATTACATTTTAAAATTACAAAGCCGCGTGTTTGAAATAGCGCTCATAGTGCGCGCAAGACAATTCATAAAATTCTTTTTCGATGAGATCGCGCAACTCACGCAGAGACGTCCCCTGCGCCTGTTGAGAAAGCGTTAAACCATATTGCCCAGGTTCATCAATCTGACTAGAGCCTGCCTTTAACAACTCAACTACCCAGCTGGCTGGTGCACGCGCAGGATCAAACCCGATTTGTTGCATTTGTAGCTGATGACGCAATACTTCCTTATCTTCAACAATCAACCAACGCGCAACAATCATTTCCAATAGCTGATCAATGCGCTGCAAAACGGCGCGTCGTTCAGCTTGCGAGTAAGCATTCCACGCAATGACTTCGTGCGAGAAACGCTTGCACCCTCGGCAGACCGTGTCGCCTATGCCGGTTGAACACACGCCAATACAAGGCGTTTTAACAGGCGCATGGGTCATCAACTAGTCTTTGCTGATAGCAGTCAAGCCGCCCAAGTACGGACGCAATACTTCTGGCACAGTGATCGAGCCATTTTCGTTTTGAAAATTCTCAATCAAGGCCACCAGTGTGCGGCCCACCGCCAAACCCGAACCATTCAGTGTGTGCAGCAATTCTGGTTTTTTGGTTTCCGGATTGCGCCAACGCGCTTGCAAACGGCGCGCTTGGAAATCTTTGAAATTACTGCACGATGAAATTTCACGGTAAGTGTTTTGTGCTGGCAACCACACTTCGATGTCGTAAGTTTTCGCGCTGGAGAAACCCATATCACCGCCACACAGCGTAATCGTGCGATAAGGCAATTCCAGCAGCTGCAAAATCTTTTCCGCATCTCTCGTTAAACTTTCTAGCGCAGCCATGGAATCTTGCGGGCGCACCATTTGTACTAGCTCTACTTTTTCAAATTGATGCTGACGAATCATGCCGCGCGTATCGCGACCGTAACTGCCTGCCTCGCTGCGAAAACAGGGTGTATGGCACACCAATTTCAGCGGCAATTCTTTATCTTCCAAAATACTGTCGCGCACGATATTCGTGACAGGTACTTCTGCCGTAGGAATCAAATAGTAATTTTGTTCGCCAGACAGCTTGAACAAATCTTCTTCAAACTTTGGTAACTGACCTGTGCCGCGCAAAGAATCCGCATTGACCATGTAAGGCGCATAAACTTCTTGATAGCCGTGCTGCTGCGTGTGTGTATCCAACATAAATTGAATCAAAGCGCGATGTAAACGCGCTAGACCATTCTTCATCACCACAAAACGCGATCCGGTAATTTTTGCCGCTCCTTCAAAGTCCAGCATTCCCAAAGATTCACCCAAATCCACATGATCGCGCGCCGTGTAAGCGAACGACTTAGGCGCTCCCCACTTTCTCACTTCAACATTGTCATTCTCGTCTTTGCCCGCTGGCACACTATCGTCCGGCATGTTGGGCACTAGCAACAGAAAGTTTTCTAACTCCGTTTGTACTTGCTTTAACTCAGCTTGCATGGCGTTTAATTCATCACCCATGCCATTCACTTTCGCCATCAAAGCGTTGACATCTTCGCCTGACGCTTTGGCTTTACCAATGCTCTTGGACAACTCATTTTTTTCTGCTTGTAGGTTTTCTGAGTTTGTTTGCAGCGTTTTTCTGCGATTTTCTAAACTCTCAAAAACTGAGGCGTCCAAAGCGTAACCGTTGCGCTTCGTTAATGCCGCCACTACGGCAGCCATTTCAGTACGCAGTAATCGTGAATCCAACATAACTATCTCTCAGAAAAAATATCAAAAAAAATTATAACCATTGACGAACCAGCATCATGCCTAATGCCGTTGCCGCAAAGCACAACACGGTAGTCAATGCCACATAACTGCCTGCCAATAACCACTGCCCTGCCTGCATTAAACGCACACAATCAACAGAAAAAGCAGAGTAAGTCGTAAAGCCGCCTAACACGCCAACAATCAATAAATGTTGCGGCGCAACACTGAGCCACTGCTTGTCATGCACCATCGCAAACGCCACACCCGCTAACAGTGATCCTAAAACATTGACCGACAAAATTACCCAAGGAAAAACGGTGTGACGAGTGAAATCTGCAAACAACATCATAAAGGCATAACGCGCCAAAGCGCCTAAACCACCACCTAATGCAACCCATGCGGCATTCACGCTGCACCTCCATTCTTTCCATACCGCTGCCATGCACTTTGTTGATTCGTTTGAATCAGATAATGCAATTTTTCTCGAATTTTCTGTTCCAAACCGCGAGTTGTCGGCTCGTAGAAGACCGTATCTTTCAGTTCGGGTGGAAAATAATTATCACCACTTACAAACGCGTCTGGATGATCGTGCGCGTAACGATACTCCGCGCCATAACCCAAATCTTTCATCAAATGCGTTGGCGCGTTGCGGATATGCAAAGGCACATCGTACGCTGGCGCTTCTGCAACCAATTTCCGCGCCTGATTAAACGCGCGATACACCGCATTGCTTTTCGGTGCGCACGCCATGTAAATCACCGCCTGCGCTAAAGTCAGCTCCGATTCTGGGCTGCCCAAACGCTCAACCACTTGCCACGCATTCAACGCAATTTCTAACGCGCGCGGATCGGCATTGCCTATATCTTCGCTCGCCATGCGCACCACGCGGCGCGCGACATACAGTGGATCGCAACCACCATCCAACATACGCAAACACCAATACAGAGCCGCATCAGGTGACGAGCCGCGCACCGCTTTGTGCAGTGCAGAAATTTGATCGTGAAAAATCTCACCACCCTTATCAAAACGATGGATATTGCCTTGCAAGATCTGCGCAAGCACTTGCTCAGTAATGTGCGAATTACCATCTGCTTGTGTTTCAGTAAGATCTGCCGACATTTCCAGCAGATTCAACGCCATGCGCGCATCACCTTGTGCGGCACGCACCATGATTTGCAGAGCATCATCTTCTATCTTGATATTTTTTTTCAGCAACACTTCGTCATGCTGCAAAGCATTATTAATGACTTGACGCAAATCGCTTTCATTCAATGCCTGCAACACATAAACACGGCAGCGCGACAACAGCGCATTATTCAATTCAAAGGAAGGATTTTCTGTCGTGGCACCCACAAAAACTACAGTGCCATCTTCAATGTAGGGCAAAAAAGCATCTTGTTGCGATTTATTAAAGCGATGTACCTCATCCACAAAAAGCAGCGTGCGTTTTTGCCATTGGTCACGCATATTGCGCGCTTCTTCCATCGCCGCACGAATTTCTTTCACACCAGAAAAAACAGCGGAGATGGCAATGAAGTGTGCCTGCACATGGGCTGCCAGCAATCGCGCCAAGGTGGTTTTACCGACACCAGGAGGGCCCCAAAAAATCATGGAATGTAGATGGCCTTTCTCGATCACTTCACGCAGCGCTTTTCCCTGCGCCAACAAATGTGATTGCCCAACATAGTGATCCAACACTTGCGGCCTTTGGCGTGCAGCCAAAGGTTGAGCAGCGTGAATATCTTTGTCGAACAAATCAGCCATTACTGTGCTTTTGTTTGTAAAACTTCAACGCCAGCAGGTGGCACAAAATGAAACAGATCACTTACCAATGAAGGATTGACCGTTACTTGACTAAACGAAATGGTGGTTTTTTGCTGCATAGCATCTTGAATCGTCATGCTGGCAGGCACAGAGTTTTCAAACACTAAATCCAAGGACAAGAACAAATCGCGTTGCTGTTTGGGCAGCAGGCGGAAGCCTTGCACTACACCGTTGATTTTTTCAACCGTAAATTGCTGGCTGATCGCCACCGCATTGCCAGCAAATAACATCGCTGGTGTTTTGCTGTAATTTTCTTCAAAAGGCTTGACCGCGACTTGCTGCAAGTCTGGGTCGTACACCCACAGCGTTTTACCATCCGTCATGATTTCTTGCGGGAACGGATCAGATGTTTTCCAATAAAACTGATTGGGCTCTTTGGCTTTCAATTCACCTTTATTCTGCTGCTGCACTTCACCTTTGGCGTTAACCACTTCCTGCACAAAATCAGCCTGAATACCTTTGACTGGCTCCAATAATGCAAGCAAGTCTTGCAGCGCATCGGCTTGCGCTGTTTGTAAAAGTGAGAATGCGCTCATAAGAAAAACAAGCGAGATAACTTTCTTCATACCTACCTCATGGAAAGATTTTGCGCTAAAACTTCGCGGCTGCCATTGCTATTCATAGCACTGACTACGCCAGCTGCCTCCATCGCTTCGACCAAACGCGCAGCGCGGTTGTAACCAATTTGAAATTTGCGTTGTACGGCAGAAATAGAAGCTCTGCGGGTTTCTAAAACAAAGGCGACTGCTTTGTCATACAACACATCACCTTCAGGATCGCCGCCCTCACCGCTTTCTTCATCACCACTGGAAAAGCCAGGCACAAAAACGCCTGTCTGTTCTTGCATGATTTCTTCCAAATAATTCGGTTCACCACGGTGTTTCCAGTCTTCAACAACTGCATGCACTTCGTGATCATCCACAAACGCACCGTGCACACGAATAGGCACAGGGCTGCCCGGTGGCAAATACAACATATCACCGTGACCGAGCAATTGTTCTGCGCCGCCCTGATCAATAATCGTGCGCGAATCAATTTTGGATGACACTTGAAACGCAATACGCGTTGGAATATTCGCTTTGATCAAACCGGTAATCACATCCACCGATGGACGCTGTGTTGCCAACACCAAATGAATGCCCGCTGCACGCGCTTTTTGTGCGATACGCGCAATCAATTGCTCTACTTTTTTACCGACAATCATCATCATGTCGGCAAATTCATCAATCACGATAACGATGTACGGCAATTTATCTAAGTTCGGTGCCGTTTGTTGATCGACCGGCTCAAACGCCATCGGATCAGGTCGCCACACAGGATCAGCAATCGTTTCACCTGCCGCTTTCGCATCCAGTATTTTTTTGTTGTAGCCCGCAAGATTGCGCACGCCGAGCGCTGCCATCAATTTATAACGGCGTTCCATTTCACCCACGGACCAACGCAATGCATTCGCAGCATCTTTCATGTCGGTCACAACGGGTGTTAGCAAATGCGGAATGCCTTCATAAACAGAAAGTTCCAACATTTTTGGATCGACCAAAATCAAACGCACTTCGTCGGGGCCTGCTTTGAACAGCAAGCTCATCAGCATGGTATTCACACCGACGGATTTACCTGAACCCGTTGTACCCGCCACCAACAAGTGCGGCATTTTGGCGAGATCGGCCATCACCGGCATGCCGGCAATGTCGTGACCAAGTGCCAGCGTGAGTGGGCTTTTGGAATCATCGTACGCTTGCGAAGCTAATACATCGCCCAGGCGAACAATTTCGCGCTGCTCGTTCGGCACTTCAATACCGACATAAGATTTGCCTGGGATGACTTCGACTACGCGCACACTAATTACCGCGAGTGAACGCGCTAAATCTTTTGCTAATCCAGAAATACGGCTCGCTTTGATGCCTGCAGCCGGTTGAATTTCAAAACGCGTGATCACAGGCCCCGGCTGCACAGAAACCACTTCAGCACTGACACCAAAATCCATTAATTTAATTTCCAGCAAACGCGACATCGCTTCTAGCGATTCTTGCGAATAGCCACGCTTATCTGCGGCTTGTGCGCGATCGAGCAATAACAACGCGGGCAATTCACCCGCTGTTGCATCATCAGAAAATAAACGCACTTGTTTTTCACGCGCCACGCGTTTACTCGGTTGTACTTTTTCCACCAACACAGGTGGCTCCACAATGACCGGCGCAGGTGTTTTGCGTTTTTCCATACGCAAGCGGTGTGCGTCCATCGTGCGTTGTCTTTCTTCACGCGCATCATCTGCGCTGCGTTTTTCTGAACGCTCGCGCTGCACATCCAATACCGATTGACGCGAATGACCAATCAGAGACAGCGTTATGCGTCCCACTTCATCCATCAACCACAGCCACGATAAATCCGTAAAAATAGTAAACCCAAAAAGAAAAAGAATACTTAACAGCGATGTTGATCCCAGTAAACCTAGCGTTTCTTCCGCAGGTTTAGCAAGACTTTGGCCAACTAAACCACCACTAGAAAACGGCAATTCGCTGGTTATCTGTGTAGGCCATTGCAAAGTCGCAATGCTCGTTCCCGCTACCATAACTAGCAGCAAACCAATCAAGCGCAATGCCAACATGGTAGGATCCAATGGTTCTAAGCGGTGGCGTTTTTGAATACGCAACACGCTGTACACCGTCAACACAATGGGTAGTAAATACGCCAAGCGACCAAACACTGAAAATAGAACATCTGCCAGCCACGCACCGAAATACCCACCTAAATTGTGAATAGTGCCACTTTGGAAATCACCTAAGGATGCGGTGCTCGACCAACCTGGATCTGCGCTGTTGTAAGTCAACAAAGCCACAAACACAAAAAGAATAAAACACGCAAGCAAGAGCAAACCAATTTCACGCACACCGCGCGCTAAAGCAAGGTTGGCACGCGAAGGCGGAGCAGGCACGCGCACAGACGCTTCCAACGGTAATACGCGTTGACGAGTAGCCATTTTATTTGCAGGTCTTGCCATGATTAACGCTGGCCTACCCAATTTTCTAATGCAGATAAAGCATTCGGCACACCTGCCACATCCGTGCCGCCGCCTTGCGCCATGTCTGCACGACCGCCACCTTTACCACCCACTAAGGGCGCTAAATCGCGAATGATGTCACCTGCTTTAAAACGCGTTGTTAAATCCGCTGTAACACCAGCAATCAGCGTTGCTTTGCCATCTTCTGTGGCTGCCAACAAAATTACCGCCGACTTCAATTTATCTTTCATCTGATCCAAAGTAGCACGCAAGGCATTGATGTCAGCACCATCTAATTGTGCTGACAATACTTTTACGCCATTGATGTCTTTCGCTTGTGTACTGAGATCGCTGCTGCCACCACTCGCCAATTTCATTTTCAATTGAGCCAACTGTTTTTCTAGCTGACGATTGATATCAACCAACGATTGCACTTTGTCTGTAAAACCAGCGCGATTGGTTTTTAACACCGCACACGCATCATCAATTTCTGCTTCCACTGCATCAAAACGAGCCAACGCACCTCTACCCGTTACAGCTTCAATGCGCCGCACACCCGATGCAACGCCCGCTTCTGAAACAATACGAAACAAACCAATATCACCCGTGCGTTTGGCGTGCGTACCGCCACACAATTCAACTGAGAAAGGATGCCCTTCAGAAAACCCTGCGCCCATCGTCAAAATACGCACCGTATCGCCGTATTTCTCACCGAACAACATCATCGCACCTTTGGCTTTAGCGGTTTCCATATCACCAACAGTTGTTTCAACAGCCGTGTTACGACGAATTTCATCATTCACCAAAGCTTCTATCGTTTGCAACTGCTCATCATTCAATGCTTCTGGATGTGAGAAATCAAAGCGCAAGCGCTGATCATCCACCAACGAGCCTTTTTGTTGCACATGCGCACCCAACACTTTGCGTAACGCCGCGTGCAATAAATGCGTGGCCGAGTGATTGGATGCTGTTGCCAAACGCGCATCAACAGCAACATTGGCGTACAGCGTATCACCCAATTTTGCATAGCCTTGTGTCATCGTGACATGGTGCAAAATTGCTCCGCCACTTTTAGTGACATTATTCACATCCAAACGCGCAAACTGCGTGTAGAGAAAACCAGCATCACCCACTTGCCCGCCTGCTTCGGCATAAAAAGGCGTGCTATCTAAAACCACAATGCCTTCATCGCCCTCACGCAGTGCGTCAATTTGCTCACCAGCACGGTAAAGTGCAACCACCTTCCCAGAGCCTTTAACGGATTCATAACCCGTGAATTTTGTATTCACATTCACTTTAATCAGCGTGTTGTAATCCAGCTCAAACTTACCAGCTTCCTGTGAGCGTTTACGCTGCTTTTCCATCGCTTGCTCAAAACCCGCTTCATCAATCGTTAAATCGCGTTCGCGTGCAATATCAGCTGTGAGATCCATGGGGAAACCGTAAGTATCGTACAGCTTGAACACGACATCGCCAGGCACAACCGTGCCTTGCAGCCCCGCCAAATCCTGCTCAAGAATTTTCAAGCCATTATCGAGTGTGCGAGCGAATTGTTCTTCTTCTGTGCGTAGTGTTTTTTCAATATGTGCTTGCTGTTTTTTCAGATCAGGATAGGCCTCGCCCATCTCTTGCACTAAAGCTGCCACCATTTTGTAGAAGAACACATCTTGCGCACCCAATTTATTGCCATGTCGCACAGCGCGGCGAATGATGCGACGCAACACATAACCGCGCCCCTCATTAGAAGGTGTCACACCATCAGCAATCAAAAAAGAACAAGAACGAATATGATCTGCTAACACTTTGAGCGAGGCTTGACCTTCATTATTGCAACCAACAGCACTCGCCGCAGACGCTAATAGCATTTGAAACAAATCAATTTCGTAGTTGCTGTGCACATGCTGCATTACCGCTGAAATGCGCTCCAAGCCCATGCCCGTATCCACACTTGGCGCAGGTAACGGATGCAAAACACCATCTGCTGTGCGATTAAATTGCATAAAAACATTGTTCCAAATTTCAATGTAGCGATCACCGTCTTCTTCTGGCGAGCCAGGCAAGCCACCCCAAATATGTTCGCCGTGATCGTAAAAAATTTCCGTACACGGACCACAAGGGCCGGTATCACCCATCGCCCAAAAATTGTCGGAAGCGTAAGGCGCACCTTTGTTATCGCCGATACGAATAATACGCTCGGCTGGAATACCAATATTTTGATGCCAAATATCAAATGCCTCATCATCAGTGGCATAAATGGTGACCCACAATTTTTCTTGTGGAATAAACAACCATTTAGGCGATGTTAAAAATTCCCACGCAAACTGAATGGCATCTTGCTTGAAGTAATCACCAAAACTGAAGTTGCCCAACATCTCAAAAAAAGTGTGATGGCGTGCGGTATAGCCAACATTTTCCAAATCATTGTGCTTGCCGCCAGCACGCACACATTTCTGTGAAGTCACCGCACGGGTGTAGGTGCGTTTATCCAAGCCGAGGAAGCAATCTTTGAATTGATTCATCCCCGCATTGGTAAATAGCAAAGTGGGATCTTCATGCGGAACCAACGAGCTGCTCGCCACCACGGCGTGCCCTTTGCTGGCAAAAAAATCAAGGAAGGCTTGGCGAATTTGTGCGCTTTTCATCACTGTAGGTAACCACGAGTAAATACAGACAAAAGTTCAGGTGATTATACACGCCCACCTCGCATCCCCCCATCAATGGCAGCCGACCGAAAGACCACTTCAATCAGCTGGCAGAAAAGGTATGATCAACGGGTTCATTCTGCATACCATCTTCTGCCATGAAAAATAC
This sequence comes from Pseudomonadales bacterium, assembly GCA_041395665.1. Classification (NCBI taxonomy): domain Bacteria; kingdom Pseudomonadati; phylum Pseudomonadota; class Gammaproteobacteria; order Pseudomonadales; species Pseudomonadales bacterium. Next base: position 103,777 of record JAWLAB010000003.1, on the reverse strand, counting down.
AGCGTTGCCTATCATTCTCTACCTCTTGCTAAGTTCAATCACCGCTGCTGGCTGGGCGGCGGAACCAGTAGCTCCGCGTACCGGTTTATGGCAGGTAGACAGCCAAGTGTTTTTGTTTGATCGCCAAGTGCCGAACCTCAGCAAACTCGTAGGGATGGGGCCACAAAAACTACAAACGCATATCAACAGAATGCTGCAACAAAACCACGCGCGCGTAAGCAGTGATGGCACCGCGCAGTTATGCGTGAATACACAGCAAATTGCGAGCGGCAATTTCGTCAACGATCAAGGTAGCGGCTGCAATGTGAGCCGTGGAAAACGCGTGAACAATGTCTTGATCTTTCAGATTCAGTGCTCCGCCCCCAGCGGTTCAGGGCTAACCGTTGTGCGTCTACTGGATGATAGGCATTGGCAAGCCACTACAGAGCTAATTCTTACTATTCGCAGTATCGCGCAAAAAATCGATGTGAAAAGTAATGGAGTTTGGCTAGATGAGCAGTGCCCTGCTGGGCTATAAAGAAAAACAGCAATAGTTGCACCACTGCAATTAAACAAGCAAAACACCCAAACCCTGTAACTGTGCAATAGTTTGCTGCAGATGCTTTAACAGCACATCTGGTTTCTCTGGCTGCATTTCTTGCAACAATTGTGTGTTTACCACATCCATATTGATAAATGTATCATCCATTAATAACTGCAATAGACGAAAAGTAGCTGGATTCGATTCCACAAACTTCACTTCATCATCTTGATTGCAATACATCAACAAACACACAGGTATAGCCTCTACCTGCTGCGGCAAAAAATCTTTACCGATACGATGCACAGGATAGTGATACGACAGTACCCAACAACGCGGCGACAGCACAGGTTTATCACCCACTCGCATGGGCATTTCTGCATCATCCGCTGTGTGGCGCAGCGCAATTTCACTCCACTCGTAATACGCCAATTCAGCAAGAAAGGGAAAAACGCCTACATTATCGCTCTCGTTGAGCAGATACTCGGCAAACTCGCCCGCTATCCACGGAAACAACGGCGTTTCACAATGATGCTCAGTATAAAAATCTCGTACCAAGGCTTGCCACTGAGCGTCATTCAAAATACTGCGCATAACGGGAAAAGTGTTCGCTAATAAATTGGCGATATTATTAAAAAATAAATCACGATAAATCTGCAAACGCCTTTCCTCTACACCTTGCGGCGCAGGAAATTTTGCAGGGTTGCGTAGATGATTAGCAAACTGCAACTGCTGCTCACGCAATTCAGCCATTGCCTTGCACCGATTGCTGAATAGCCTGTATTTGCTGCACTTCCTTCAACAAATCCACAAAAGGCGGGAAGTTGAAATCACGCTCCAATACTGTTGGTTTTATGCCATGTTGCCGATAGGTATATGCCAGCAACTCCCACACTGGGTCACAAACAGGCGCAGCATGTGTATCAATGCGCAAATCCTCGGCTTGCGTGTAATGCCCCGCCACATGCAAGTAAGCCACGCGCTCTGTAGGTATTGCGCGAATAAAATCTTGTGCGTTGTAGTGATGGTTAATGCTGTTGACATAAACATTGTTAACATCCAGCAACAAATCACAGTCTGCTTCAACCAAAATTGCACTGATAAAATCTATTTCTGACAACACTTGATACGGCGCGGCATAGTAAGAAACATTTTCGATGGCGATGCGGCGCTCTAACCGCTCTTGCACCTCACGAATACGCTGCGTAGTGTTTTTAATGGCTTCTTCTGTGAAAGGAATTGGCATCAAATCGTACAAATGCCCTTCTGCACTGCAAAAACTCAAATGCTCGCTGTAGACATGAACGCGATGCGTATCTAAGAATATTTTGAGTTCTGCGATGAAATCCACATCCAATGGATCGGTTCCGCCGAGAGAAAGCGATAAACCGTGCGCCAACATGGGATAACGCGCGGATAATTCGTGTAATTGTTTGAGCGGCTTACCTGCCGTGTGAATCCAGTTATCGGGCGTAACTTCAAGAAAATCAACCGCAGCATTCATCTGCTGCAAATCATTCAACAATGCCCGCCGGATACCTAAACCCGCACCCGCTACGGGCATTGCATGAATCATGAGGATGAACCGATTAGTCCATCATACCTTCGCCGCATTTTCCTTCACCACATTTGCCCTCTGCGGCTGCTTTTTCACTGTGACCAGGGATGACATCGTCTTTCTTGCCATCTTTGTTATCGCACTGTTTTTCATCTTTCTTGTCAGTGCACGACTTTTCATCTTTTTTATCGCCACCCGACTGATGCTCTGCCGGATGATCAAAGTTATAACCTGACACTAATTCGGTATTGCTAAACGGATTGCTTGCCGCATTTACGAAAGGCGCGGCAACAAAGCCTGCCATTGTTACTGCAGCCAATAAAGTTGTTTTGTTGATGAGTGTTTTTTTCATAGCAATTCTCCAAGTGAAAAATAGATGTCGATCAATCAAGGGAAAGGTTTGGCGTTCTTTTTATCTTCAGCGCGCAAACGCACCAAATCTTCTTTCGATGGCTTTTTACCTGTTTCGTAAAAATACGCCATCGACAAAGCGACATCGCGGATATTGCCGCGAATCAAATTACCAATGAACAAACTGTGCAGCAAACTACCAAAAAAGCCCATGCCCATTTCATAAGTCATGGTGCAAGTGAGTTTGCAGGATTTCTCATCCACTTTATCAATACGGTAAGTAAAGTTAGCCGCACCAAACGGTTTAGCTGGTTTGCTGCCGTTGTGTAAACGAATCACAAAACCGCGTCCTTCGTTCCATTCCGTTACCGTTTCATCCAAGGCTTGTTGAGGACCAGAAACACGACGGCTCGCACCCACACCCTCTTTCTGCGCGGTGGTGATCACGCATTTGGTGATATTCGGCACATAGTTGTGTGCCAGCGATAAATCTTTCAATTTTTCCCACGCTTTCTCGGCAGGAATTTTGGCCGTGACGTTATAGACAGCAATGTGACCCATGTGTGGTTTTCCTGTTGGTGGATACGGTTCAGAATGCGCGATTCTACCCCATTGCGAGGCGCACTCATGACACTGACGATAGGATGGATCGGGCTCGGCACCATGGGCGGCCCTATGGCTGGGCATCTCGTACAAGCTGGCTACAAAGTGCAGGCATACAACCGCAACGCCGAACGCGCAGCACTTTGGCAGCAGCAACACGGACAAACTTGCGTCACTTCGATTGCTGAAGCCGTTAACGGCGCAGATATCGTGTTCTCCTGCGTCGGCAATGACGATGATTTACGCGAAGTGACAAGCATTACTTTCCCGTATATGCAACCGAAAGCGATTTGGGTGGATCACAGCACCACTTCGGCTCGCGTTGCGCGCGAGCTGTATGTACTCGCCGCACAGCAAGGGCTGCATTTCATTGACGCACCCATTTCCGGCGGGCAAGCCGGCGCGAAAAAAGGTCAGTTGGCAGTGATGGCTGGCGGCGACGCAGCCGCCTTCACGCGCATCGAACCCGTCATTGCCGCCTACAGCAAACGCGCCAAGCGCATTGGTGACGCAGGCGCTGGGCAGCTCACCAAAATGGTCAACCAAATTTGCTTTACCGGCGTGGTGGCCGGCTTGGCTGAAGGCTTATTTTTTGCCGAGAGTGCAGGCTTGGATACTGATGCCGTTTTGGAAGTTATTTCGCAAGGCGCAGCGCAATCTTGGCAGATGGATAACCGTGCTCACACCATGTTGCGTGGCGAATACGACTTTGGTTTTGCAGTGGATTGGGTGAGAAAAGATTTAGAAATCGCTCTTGCCGCTGCGAAAGATTTTCATTGCGAATTGCAAGGCGTTGAACAAATCAATCAGTACTACAAAGAACTACAAAACATGGGGCATAACCGCAGCGATGCATCTGTACTCATTGAACGATTACGCCAGCAAAAAACTTGACTTTAATTCGTATAAGAACGATAAATACTCTATAAATATCAAAGGGATATGATAATACGATTCATTCCCATTCCTACGCAGTATATAAAGGAGAAAAGTTATGAAAGGCGACAAAAAAATTATCGACATTTTGAATAAGTTATTGACTGGCGAATTAACCGCCGTTGATCAATATTTAATTCATGGCGAAATGTATGCAGACTTTGGCTTGAAAAAACTCGCTGAAAAAAGCCTGCATGAATCAGACCATGAAAAACAGCACGCAAAGGCAATCATTCAAAGAATTTTATTTTTAGAGGGAAAACCGGATCTTTCTAAGCGCGATTCACTCAATGTAGGAAAATCTGTACAAGAGATGATCAAGTCTGACCTCGCCTTGGAATACCATGTAGTGGACTCATTAAAAAAGGCTATCGTTGCCAGTGAGGCAGCACAGGATTTTGTCACGCGCGAAATGCTACTGCTGCAACTGGATGACACAGAAATGGATCACGCCTACTGGCTTGAACAACAACTCCGTTTGATTGACATGATCGGCTTGCAAAACTATCAGCAATCGCAGATGGGAGACGCCCCATGAAAGGTGATAAAAAAGTTATCGACGCGCTAAATAAAGTTTTAAAAAATGAGCTGACGGCTATCAACCAGTATTTTTTGCACGCACGTATGCTGCGCAACTGGGGCTTGGAAAAACTCAATGATCGCGCCTACAAACAGTCCATCCGAGTAATGAAAGAAGCTGACAAGCTGATTGAACGCATTCTCTTTCTGGAAGGCCTACCCAACCTACAAAACTTGGGCAAGCTACTGATCGGTGAGAACCCTCTGGAGTGTTTAGCGGGCGATCTCAAATACGAGCGCGATGCCATGCGCCCTCTGCTGGTGGAATCCATCACGCTCTGCGAGGAGCAGCAGGATTTTGTCAGCCGAGAGCTACTGGAAGATCTGCTGGAGCACTGTGAAGAAGCCATTGATTGGCTAGAAACCCAGCACAGCCTGATCGAGCAAGTGGGTACACCCAACTACCTGCAAAGCTATGTTGAAAGCTCTGATTAAAAGGCACTTGACAGCTCAGCCAATGCGAACGAGAATAAATCTCATTGATATTTGTGAGATTGCATTTATGTATGTTTGCGTCTGCAAGGCTGTCACTGAAAAGCAAATCCATGCCGCCGTTCAGGCCGGTGCCCGCACAATGAAAGACTTGCGTGAGCAACTGGGTGTCGGCGCAGACTGTGGCAGCTGCGGTAGTTGCGCTAAGCAGTACCTGCGTGAAGCGCGAAGTGAAGCCGTTCAAATGGCTAGCTTCTACGCTGCGGCCTAACAACTGGGCCACGGATGGCTCAAAAACCTCTCCCTCTCGCCAAAAATCTAGGCTTTCCTCGCTCACTACTGGGCAACCTGTTTTTATTTTGTATTTCTCTCATATTCAGCCTTGCTGCAGCAGAATGGGCTGTGCGTACATGGCTGCCCAGCCCTGATTACGGTGTAGGCAAACGCCCCGCTCTACGCAATGGGCTCTTTATGTATGACGCAGAACTCGGTTGGAAAGGCACACCTAACGCGCGGTCGCCGTATATCTCCAAAGATTTTATTGTTCATGTCACACACGATGAACACGCTTTTCGCAACCAAACACCAACTTTCATTCCCAATAAGCGCAATATTTTATTACTGGGCGACTCTTACGGCTGGGGATGGGGTGTTGAAGACAACGAAACCGCTACATCTGTTTTCAATCAACAAAACCCAAATGCCAATATCTACAACTTAAGTGTGCCGGGCTACGGCACTGACCAAGAACTGTTAACACTGCAACGCTTTAGCAAACAACACCCAGACAAGCATTACGATGATGTTGTACTTTTGCTGTATTACAACGATTTTGAAGACAATATCGCCACAGAAAGGTACAGCTATCCAAAACCGATGTTTCAGCAAGATAAAGACAATCAATTACAGCTGACCAATGTACCCGTGCCCTATGCCATACCAGAAGCTGTTTCTATTACTGAACCACCGCCCGCACAAACATGGTTACAAAAAAGCCAGCTTCTGAATTTCATGCTCGACAAACTTGCTCGTATTATTTTTGCGCCATCACACACGAATACAAATCTCATACCAGAAAAGCCAACTGAAACAGAGGAGTATTCTGTAGAAATTACAAAAAAATTACTGCAAGCCATACAAACATTCTGCCAGGATAGAAAAATACGCTTCCATGTTGTTTTTTTAATGACTATAAATACCGATGACAAACCAGCCGCACTCATCAATACCTTAGCTACACAGCTCGAAAAAAAGAAAATTAGCCACTCTTTTTATTACAGCAAAAACTTTCCACGCACTGACCTTTGGTTAGATACCCACTACACACCTTATGGCCAGAAACTACTCGCAGAACATATTAGCAGTGCCATTAAGTTGGACTAGCTGCTGACTTAAAGCTTGCCAATGACTCTTGAGTAACACCCGATATGTAGCCATCATCACCAAACGCAACGACCATCTGACGATACTCGCGCCACTGCTCTACATCTTGTGGTTGCACTCTGCAATACAGCGAATGTTCAAGCAATGATGTATCTGGAACTCTTTGTCGCCTATCTTTTTTACGAAAGCGTAGCCTGTTTACTACCGCCCACAGAAGAAAAATGCCATCAATCAAACAAATAATCATTAAATATTCCAACGCCACCTTACCAAAAGCGCCATACCCCCCCAAATCAAACATATGGCGATAGAAAGCGTAGCCTTGAAACAACCAAGCCAAAAGACTAAATACCGGCTGCCACAAGTACAGCAGTACCAACCAAAAAAATAGCGTGATACTGACTTCTGCAAAACGGTCTTTCAAACGCAAGACAGAAGGAGAATCAATGATCAGTTGTCGAGGCTCTGTAACCCGCGATCTGGACTCGTCCATACGGCTCGCTTACCTTTCTTCTTAAAAAATGCTTTAGGGAAACCGCAAACGGTAGTGACAACATTGAGCATCCAATACGCCAACGGATACCACACCATCCAATAATAATTTTTCATGATACCTCTCTCATACCGAGAATCGATAATCATGCTGACCAGAAACTGCAAAAGACAGGTACAGCCAAGAATGACACCCGTCCACCCTGGCAGCAATGTACGGATATAAAGGTAATCCGGTAGCTCGACAAATTTTCCAGCTATCCACAATAAAGCGATTGCAACCAATGTGTAACTCCACAAGACACTGACGATATATTCCAGTGCCACAAACCACATTCTGCGTTTTTTCCAATGTAACATCTTAGGTAAATAGCGCGACCACACTTCCGCACCACCTTGCGCCCAACGCGTGCGCTGACGAAACAATCCTTTCAAAGTTTCCGGCATTAAAATCCAACACAACGCGTTGGGCTCGTAACGCACATCCCAATGCGCCAACTGCAAACGCCAACTGACATCAATGTCTTCCGTAATCATATCGGTACTCCAATATCCAATGCGCTGTAGTGCCGCTTTGCGAAAAGCCACCACCACACCAGATACCGTAAACACTCGCCCGTAAATGCGTTGCGCACGCTTAATCAAACCAATAATGCAAGAAAACTCGCCCACCTGAATTTTTCCCAGCAAAGAGGAGCGATTGCGAATACGCGGATTACCCGTGACTGCTCCTACCCGTGGAGAGTCAACAAAATGCGACATCAACCAATGCAACGCCTGTCGATCTAATAAGGCATCACCATCAATACACACTAAATACTCACTATCTGTCATTAGCGCGGCAGTATTTAATCCCATTGCTTTGCCTTGATTGGTGGCGAGGTGAATTACACGCAACTTATCGTGCAACTTTACTTGCTCATCCAAAAGCGCGCCCGTGTTATCGGTACTGCCATCATTGATCGCAATCACATCGTAGTTGGGATAATCCAAATCCAATAAAAAACTCAGCGTTTCAACCACTAAATCGCCTTCGTTATGACATGGCAACATCACCGTCACTTTAGGATAAAAATCTAATGGCTCTGGATGACGCCAATCATCACCGTCGTGCTTTTCCCAATGCAGACGATAGTAAATACCGCCAAACATCCACAAGTAAGCCATCAACAATGGGTACATAAAGGTGAATGCCAACAGAAAATCGACGATGCGCTCAAACATAACCACTACCGCCGTTCATAGGGATAGTCTTGCAACGACAATGCTTTGAACACAGTATCAAAGTCTGGAATGTTGGCGTGAAAATCATCCGGATACCATGCAAAGTTTAGATAGCCTTCTCGCGACCATAATTTTACTTGCTGCGAAAAATTCCGATTATTGATAGCTTCCCCTGTACGCCAATCACGCGCTTGCAATTCAACAACAAAACGATTTTTCTGTGCCGGCGATAGATATTCGAGTTTCTTAATCAGATTTTTTGTCCACTGTTCAGGATCTTCAGCTTTCTCCATCCAAGGCATCGCCATCAAAGCGACATAATCATATTTAAGCAATGCCGTTTCCATACTTTGCGCAAACCAATCTACACTTTGTGGATTCAACGCCGTTTCTGCATAGAAATTACGCGCAGTGCGAATTTCAGGCCGATACACTTTGACTGCTTCAGCCAAATCCTGTGTAAAGGCATCCAGTGCCTGAACTTTCAAATAGGTGAAGCGTTTGCGCTGAATCGCATCATCTTTCCACTGTGCATAATTATTTAATTGCACACCGCGTTGTGAAAACCACTGTACCGCTTGAGGATGAAAATCCTCATCTGTATCGATAATGGCATCATCGTGAAACAAAACCCCTTGAAAGTTAGCATGTGCTGCTAAGTCACTGTACAAATCCAAAATACGCTGGCGCGCTAATGGGTCAAATAAAGACAAGCGCTGATAAGCAGAGTCCGGAGCTACTGGTACCCCTTGCTCACACCACTGCCGGATACCGTGTATACGATAGAAATCTTTACCAAAGTCAAAGGCCAGTACAGGCATCCACGCATACACATCGACACCTGCACGCGTTTTTAATTGCCAAGCAACGCGATTAAATAAATCCGCCCGCACAGGTAAATGGCGGTTGGGAAAATAAACTGCACTGGCATTACCGTCACCATCCGGATCCGCAAATGCCTGCAAATACACAGTAGAAATATGTAACTTCTGAATACGATTTAATAATTTATCTAAATTACTATTCAGCCGCACAGGATCTGCATCGTAAACATAATCTAAATCCACATGCGCAGCCCGCACAGGTGAAACAGGCATACGATAAGGTTTTAGCATTTCCTTAAAATCTGACAGCGATGGATTGGAAGCCAACATATGGCGCTCAATGCGACCACTCGCTGATATACGGTTTCGGATAGGCTCTCGTCCTAATGTAAAGAACCAACGAAACCCCGCTGCCCTTGCTGCATTCTCTGCAGGAATATTCCATGCACCATAAGGCCAAACCATGACTCTCGGTGCTACACCCGTCAACTTTTGTAATTGTTTACTGCTGCGCTGTGCATCCTGAAAAATACGCTGATACGCTTGTTGTTCCGTTTCATAGCGTTGGTGTTTGGCATCATACAAACGCGTGACCATCGCCGGCTCTTCATTACCTTGTGGATTAGCCAAAATGCCTCTGTGCGAATCGTAACTATGCGAGGCAAATTCAATCAATCCACTGGCCTGCATCTCGCGTATTTCCGCAGCTGACAGCCCTTTTTTTATGTAGGCACTCCCTGCACTACCTTGTGCAGTGCGATTTTCGGTTAAGTCCAGCCAACGCCCTACCACAGCCATCACTGCGGGATAACCGTACAACTTCAACAGAGGAAAAACACGCGTATAAAAACTTTCATATCCATCATCAAAACTCAGTAAAACTGCTTTAGATGGTAATGATTTTTTACCGAGGCGCGCGTCCTCCAATTGGTTTACCGATACCGGTGTGTAACCATTTTGGCGCAACCACTCAAACTGTTCTGCTAATTGCTTACTACTGACAGCAACAGTATCTGCATCTAAATGCCCATCGACATCATCGCGCACATCGTGATAACACAAAGTAATTAACTCATCGGCCAATGCAGATGGCAACAAAACAATATTTTGCAGAAGTAAACAAATAATTGTGAAAATATAACGATGGATCATTCGAAGCGCCATGTGAAACCTCCGAATGCTGTGCTGCGCAACTCTTCATCACCATCATAAGGATGGTAATTAAGCCCTACCCCATAAAACCATTCCAAAGTTTTATCTCGCTTCCAATTGTGACGATAAAGAATTTGTGCCGTTGGATCGGTTCCAAAATCTTGTTGCGTATAAGTTCCTATACCCATTAACAAGGTGTGACGAAACTCAAAATCATAATGGCGTTTAATAATTCCCTGATACTCTGCCGCAATACCAATATCCAGATCGCTGCTAGGATTGAAATAAATGGTGTTATTTTCAGAATTAGTTGATGTGTAAACTGACTCTAGCAATGCCCACTGATGATGTGGGTTACTCCACACTACTTGATAACCTTGAGCACCTAACATCCAACGTTGATTTCCGTCAGAAAAATCCACATAAGTTAAACCTGCACGGTAATACTCACCTTCATCCACTTGATAACGCACACCCGTTTCTACTGAGTGCGCTTTTATACCTGCGTTATACGCACGAACTGGCAGTTGCGAACTAAAAGTTTCCAATCCACCATTGACTGACCAGTTGTCATCTAACTGCCATTCGGTTGTCAGTGTTAAACCCAAATCTGCATCGGATGCGTAACTGCGATTGACTTCCGCTGTATTGCGATAAGCAACTTCATTCATCTGATCGCGCTGTTCAGCTCCTACGCCGTAACGATCAATCTGCCCTTTCCCTTCTTCAAAAGTTCCGGTGCTTGATGTTGTATGAAAAAAAGCTCGATATTGATAATCGATAGGCTTGGAATACCACCACACCTCCGCTTCAAAATCGCGGCTACCGTTTGCACCTGTATTTTTACCGTTGCCATTAGAGCCATGGCTACTGACTTGACTATGCCCCAATGAAAAATCCATCGAAAGCTCCTGCATATTATGAATAGCCCAATCTTCTTTCAGATTTTCACTGGATTTAAGGTCTGGGTACTTACTCACCAAACGCTGCGTAATTTTTTCTGCTTCTGGGAAATCGTAGAGCGCCATTCGACTGCCAATAATGCCTGACCAAGCACTGTAAGAATCTGGTGTAATTTGCAAAGCATCACGCTGCCACCGCTCAGCTTCTCTGGGCGATCCGCGCAATTGATAAATCTGCCCAACCGCAGATCGCAAATCTGCATTAAGTGGTGCTCGCTCTTGATAAACCCCTATCTCAGTTTGTGCATCATCTAATTGGTTTCCCCACGCCTTCAGCATGATGCTGTTGTAGTCTGCATTCTGCCTATCCCAATTTTTTCCCACCACACGATCAGACTTTCCATACAACCAAGGTTTCTCATCGACAATCAGTACATCGATTGTTTTCCTTGCACCATCAAAATTCTCACTTTCTAACTGCGCATAAAAATACAAAGTTCTAGCGTTTGCATCCGTTGTTTTTTTATCTATCAAAGGTTGTAAAACTTCTATAGCGCGATCAGGCTTTTCAAGGTACAAAGCAGATTGCGCCACTGCAACGCGAATATCATCACGAATAATAGTGCGTTCTACTACCAAGACATCGAACTCATCCAGTACTTGTTGATGTCTTGCATCCAACTCCCACACCAACAATCTATCCATACGCGCTTGCTGCATGGCTGCAACGCGCTCAGGAAACTGTTCGTATAAAAGTTTAATCACTCTATCGCAGCGACGAATTGCTTCATGAATATTTTTTTTGCGAAGGCTTTGATCTGGCTCTGGCATTCCTGCTAGACGAACAGCATAAGCAGCGCTATCGGAATACAAACGCAGCCAGCCTTCCTTATTGATAGCATCAGGATAAACACGTGCCAAAGCCACCGCTTTATCTGGCACACCAATCGTATCTGCCGTCTGAATATAGTTTTGCATAGCCACTGTGCTGCGAGGATTCATTCGCAACGCATTGTCATAGTCAGTCAGACTATCGAAAAAAAGCGACTGGCGATCATGCCAGTAGGCTTTGGTTAACCAATAGCTCTCGCTCTCACCAAAACGCAATAAGTATTGATGAAGATTTTTTTCTGCTTCTAGGAATTTCTTTTGATCAATCAGTACTGTCGTCAAATCAAGCAGTAAAGGTGCAAAATTTGGCTGCGCTGCTAATGCTTGACGAAACAATTTCTCTGATTGTTCAAAACGCCCAGCATGGCGCGCTTCACCCGCTTGATCTCGCAAGCTAGCAGCTAACACCACTGGTACGAATAAGCAGCAGAAACAGAAGAGAGCGATCTTCCGCATGTCTATATTCCTTTTGACGAAGCCGCCATTTTGTTGGATAGATTAGAGGTAGCAACCTAATTCACCGCTTTCCAACGCCCACTTTAATCCACTCTATTTGGAGGGTTACTCTGGGCGCTGTGTGTATCAATCTCTAGTTCAGCCTTTTCCACAAAATAACTCGGCAACTCGGCTTTGATAGCAGGCGCCAACTCTTTGAAGTCATTCACCTGTTTCACCAAGCTCCCTCTACCGCTCACCAACTGCCCCTCGGCAGTGTTATACGCTTCTGTTGCAGTATCCAATCCTCGCTTAACTTTTTCAAAACTATCCAAAAAACTCTTCAACTTTTTGAATACAGCATCCGCTTTATTGGCCAAAGCGACCGTGTGCTTGTTTTGATCTTCAAATCGCCACAACTGACGCACGATATTAAGACTGGTCAATAATGTGGTTGGTGTAGCCACCAAAATATTATTTTCAATCGCCATTTGAAAAAGCTGTTCATCCGCTTTTAATGCTTCGACAAAAGCGGATTCAATCGGTACAAACATAAACACCATATCGGGCGAGTTGAGCCCATTCAGCTTGTAGTACTCTTTATTCGATAATTCTTTAATACGATCTCGCACTGCTTGCACATGCTCTTTCAAAGCTGCAGCACGCTCCACTTCTTCCTCTGCATTCACAAAACGCACATAAGCATTCAGTGAGACTTTTGAATCAATGATGAGGTGCTTATCCTGTGGCAAAAACACCACCGCATCCGGACGCTTTCTTCCCTCCTCGCCAGTGACACTGACTTCACGCTGATAATCTTTACCCAGCTGTAAACCCGAGCGATCCAGCACATTTTCCAGCACCAACTCACCCCAATTACCTTGCAGTTTTTTTTGCCCGCGCAATGCAGTAGATAGCTCGTGTGCTTCTAGTGTAATTTTTTGATTCAATTCTTTGAGATGCTCTAACTCTTTTTTCAACTCACCCTGCTGCGTAGTTTCTCGGTGATGAATTTCCTGCACTTCTTTTTTGAAGTTATCGATGGATTGCTGGAAAGGTGACAACACTGCATTCAGCGTGATCTTGCTACTATCCTGCAAGGATTTTGATTTTGCTTCCAAAATCTCATTCGACAGCACTTTGAAATGCTCAGCCAAACTATTTTTTTGCTGCTCAAAATTAACTAGCTCACGCGCATGGCTCGCCGCACGCTCTTCCTGCTGCGCTTTTAATTTCTCATAACGCAGCTCCGCTTCTGCGCATTGTTTATTTGCTAATTCAAGTTTTAATTGAAGTTCTGTACTTTCATTTTTGGCTCGTTTTTCACCACGCAGCATGGCAATAAAAAAACCAATCACACCACTCATCGCAGCCACTGTCGCGCAAATAACCACGATGTCGATAGTCCACGCATTAGGCATAACAACTCCCACTAATTGTTCTCTTAAGCAAAACAAAAAAGCCGCTGGTTTCCCAAGCGGCTTTTCTCAATTGGTCGGGACGAGAGGATTTGAACCTCCGACCACTTGACCCCCAGTCAAGTGCGCTACCAAGCTGCGCTACGCCCCGAAATTCTTTTACGCTATTTCTGTGCTTGCGCTTGCTGAGCGAGTACGGCGAGCAAATCTTCTAACTCGGTAATCATTTCACGAACCAGCGTACGGAAGCGCTCGGCACTTTCATCCACAATTGTGCCTTCATCCGTCAAACGCTGACGCGCGCCGCCGATCGTAAAGCCGTGTTCATAAAGCAGTGAACGGATTTGGCGAATAGTCATCACTTCTTGACGCTGGTAGTAACGGCGATTGCCGCGACGCTTCACCGGCTTGAGTTGTGGGAACTCCTGCTCCCAATAACGCAACACATGCGGTTTTACATCACAGAGTTCGCTCACTTCCCCAATCGTAAAATAACGCTTTCCGGGGATAGGTGGTAACTCATCGTTATTGCCGGGTTCCAGCATCATGAAAATTCGTATCCTGTGCTAACTGTTCCAACCGATCCGCTTACTCGGCTTGATCGGCTTCGCCCTCAAAGGCTTCCACGCGTGCTTTCAATTTTTGACCAGGTCGAAAAGTGACAACACGACGCGCTGTAATGGGTATCTCTTCACCGGTTTTTGGATTGCGACCGGGGCGCTGGCTTTTATCGCGCAAATCAAAATTTCCGAAGCCAGACAATTTTACATTTTTGTTCTGCGCTAATGAAGAGCGAATCTCTTCAAAAAACACTTCAACAATTTCTTTTGCTTCACGCTTATTGAGGCCTAACTCCTCAAACAACTTTTCAGCAAGATCAGCTTTGGTTAGCGCTTCGGACATCGTTAATTCCTGAGTGTGGCTCCGTATTGTTGGCTTAAAGCAGCCAAAACAGCATCCACGCATTCAACAATTTCGTTCTCGTTAAGGGTGCGCGAAGCCAACTGAAAGGTCAAGCCCAAAGCGACACTTTTTCTATTAGATTCAATATGTTCGCCAACATATACATCAAACACCTTGAGGTTTGTTAACCACTCGCCCGCAGCCTGACGCACTGACGCACAGAGATCAGCCACCGGCAAATTGCGATCGACCACCAACGCCAAATCGCGACGCACGGCAGGAAAACGAGAAACAGGAACAAACGCCGGTGTGCGACCTAACAACAACGCCTCACGCTCGATCTCAAACACCAACACTGTGCTGGGGATATCCAACTTGCGCTGCAACTCTGGATGCAACGCACCGATGATGCCCACGACCTTACCGCGATCCAAAATAGCTGCCGTTTGCCCCGGATGCAGCGCAGGATGCTCCGAGCGTACAAACGAAAAATCGCCCGCTCGACCTGTACGCGCCAACAGTGCTTCCAAATCACCTTTGAGGTCGAAAAAATCCACCTTGGCAGATGCCTGCCCCTCCCAAGACTCTGGCGTTCGAGTGCCGTACAACAGCGCCGCCATCATTGGTTGCTGCTGAACCGCGCCATCTTCCAAGCGGAAGCGCAGACCAGATTCAAAGAAACGCGCACGACTTTGTTGTCTGTTCAGGTTGTATTGCAGTGTGCTCACCAAGCTCGGAATCAAGCTGGCGCGCATGACCGACAAATCCGCCGAAATCGGGTTTTGTAAGCTCACACCAGCCTGCTGCGGCTCAAACAAGCCGTGCAGTTCGGGAGAGATAAACGAATAACTGATGACTTCCTGATAGCCGCGCGCCACCAAAACAGAAGCAGGCGTTCCAGCTTCGAGCTTAGTCTCCGGCACGCCCACCAAATCCATATCGGCACGCACCGCGCACGAAGGCAAACGGTTGTAGCCATACACACGCGCCACTTCCTCGATCAAGTCTTGCTCTATAGCAATGTCATAACGCCAGCTCGGCGGCTGAATGGTCCACCCCTCAGCATCAACAACTGGAGTAAAACCCAGTCGCTCGAAAATAGCTGTTACCTCATTTTCAGGCAAATCCAACCCTAAGTATTGAGCCAATAAACCGCGCGTCAATCGAACAGGCTTGCGTTGCGGCAGATGATCTTCAGAAACCACTTGAACTACGGGGCCAGCTTCACCACCCACAATTTCAAGCAGTAATTTTGCTGCTAATTCAATAGCTTGCGACTGAATGTTAAAGTCAACTCCTCGTTCAAAACGGTGCGAGGCATCGGTGTGCATGCCGTAATTACGCGCCTTTCCTGCCATCGACACCGGATTAAACCAAGCGCTTTCCAGCCAAATATTACGCGTCGCAGGAGAAACCGCGCTCTCAGCGCCACCCATGATGCCCGCCATCGCCAAAGACTTGCTCGCATCCGCAATCACCAAGGTGTCCGGCTTCAGCTCAACCGTTTGGCCATCCAATAGCACAAGGGATTCCCCCTTCTGCGCCAAGCGCACATCGATCTCACCATCCAAGCAATCGAGGTCAAAAGCGTGCATAGGCTGGCCAAGTTCCAACAGCACATAGTTAGTAACATCAACCACAGGATCGATACTACGCACACCGGCGCGGCGCAGGCGCTCCGCCATCCACAGTGGAGTAACGCTACCCGTGTTGATATTGCGAATGACCCTGCCGACATAACGGGCGCAGTGTTCGGGCGACTTCAAATTAACGCTAGTTCTAGCATCAACTTTAGCTTCTATTTCGTTGATTTTAAATGATTTTATACTTGATCCAGTCAGTGCAGCCACTTCACGCGCCAAGCCAACCATACCTAAACAGTCGCCGCGATTCGGCGTTAAATCCACTTCGACCACACTATCATCTAACTGGAGGTAATCTCGAATACACACACCTACTGGCGCATCCGCAGGCAGCTCCCACAGGCCATCACTCGCTTCCGCCAACCCCAACTCTTGCTCGGCACACAACATGCCGAAAGACTCTACACCGCGCAGTTTTGCCTGCTTGATTTTGATGCTAGGCAGTTCAGCGCCCAGTGTGGCAAAGGGAATCTTCAACCCTAAACGCGCATTGGCAGCACCGCAAACCACCTGCTTGGCTTCACCGTCAGGATGGCCAGCCACTTGGCAGACGCGTAACTTATCCGCGTCAGGATGCTGTGCAATCGCAACAATTTCTCCCACCACCACGCCAGAAAACGGCGGAGCGACAGATGTTACAGCATCAACTTCCAAACCCGCCATGGTGATCGTGTCCGCCAACTGCTGGGCAGACAGCCCTGCACACGCCACGTGATCTTCAAGCCATTTTTTATTAAATTTCATAGAGTTACATCACTATTATCAGGTAACTTATATCATTAAGTTGATAACTTAACTTTTATTACTGGAATTGACTCAAAAACCTAGAATCATTCTCAAAAAACATGCGTAAGTCATTGACTCCATAGCGAAGCATGGCCAATCGCTCCACACCCATGCCGAAAGCTAGCCCTGTGTATTCTTGAGCATCCATACCCACTTGCGAAAACACCGCTGGATGCACCATGCCGCAACCCATGACCTCCAACCAGCCGGTTTGCTTACAAATACGGCAGCCTTTACCGCGACAGTGCGTGCACTGCATATCCACTTCGGCCGAAGGCTCAGTAAACGGGAAGTAAGACGGGCGAAAACGCACAGCTAAATTCGTCTCAAAGAAAGCCTTCAAAAATTGGTCGATCATGCCTTTCAGGTCGGCAAAGCTCACGCCTTTATCCACCAAAAGCCCTTCCACTTGGTGAAACATTGGCGTGTGGGTCAAATCAGAATCACAGCGATAAACTCGCCCTGGGCAAAGGACTCGAATAGGCAGCGACTGCTTCTCAGCGATAAAACGCTCCATCACACGAATTTGTACCGGCGAGGTGTGCGTGCGCAGCACGGTGTTGTCGCCGACATAAAACGTGTCGTGCATGGCGCGTGCGGGATGGTGATCGGGAATATTCAGCGCGCCAAAGTTGTGAAAGTCGTCTTCGATTTCTGGCCCTTCAACCAACTCAAATCCCACGCGCGCAAAAATATCGCGGATGCGCGCAATGGTGCGCGTCACAGGATGCAGCGAGCCCACTGTTTCATTGCGGCCATCCAACGAGACATCAATGGTTTCGCGCGCTAGCTGTGCAGAAATCGCGGCGGAAGCCAAGACACTTTGCTTGGCATCAATTTGCGTTTGAATCGCTTCTTTGACGACATTGATTTTTGCACCGGCTGCTGGACGCTCTTCAGCCGACAACTGCCCTAAATTTTTTAACAATGCTGTCAGTGCGCCTTTTTTACCCAAATAATTGACGCGCACTTCATCAAGCGCGCGCTCGCTATCGGCAGCAGCAATGGCTTGTTGCGCTTCTTCGGACAATGTTTGCAAATGATCCATGCGATTCACATTCAAAAAGAAATCAAGATTTGAATACAAAACGACCCGCAAAAGCGGGCCGTTTCGAGCTTACTGGCAAAACCAAAATTAAGCAGCCAGTGCAGCTTTGGCCTTCTCAACTAATGCAGCAAAAGCTGGCTTGTCGTGAACAGCGATATCCGCCATAACGCGACGATCCAATTCGATACCCGCTTTTTTCAAGCCGGCAATAAATTGGCTGTAGCTAATGCCTTCTGCACGAGCTTGCGCATTGATACGCACGATCCACAGTGAGCGAAAATCACGCTTTTTAACGCGACGGTCGCGGAATGCATATTGACCTGCTTTAGTGACAGCTTGCTTGGCAACGCGATAAACGCGCGAACGAGCACCGCTATAACCTTTAGCGAGTTTGAGAGTTTTCTTGTGACGAGCATGTGCGGTAACACCGCGTTTTACGCGTGGCATAGTTCAATTCTCCTCACAGATTACGCATCATTTTATCGACTAACACCACATCAGACTTGTGAACCAAATCTGTGCCGCGCAATTGACGCTTACGCTTGGTAGTCATTTTGGTGAGGATGTGGCTCTTGTTCGCATGCTTGCGCTTGTAACCGGCCGCTGTTTTCTTGAAGCGCTTAGACGCTCCGCTGTGTACCTTAATTTTAGGCATGGTCTAACTCCGCATTGGAACACTTGTCTACAACGACAGCGGTGCTCGGGTTAATGATAAAAATAAGTCTGCGACTTATTTCTTCTTTTTGGGTCCCAGAACCATCGTCAGTTGTCGCCCTTCCATTTTTGGAAATTGCTCAACCGAACCATAGTCCGCCAAGTCGGCTTCGATGCGTTTCAGCATCTCCATGCCCAACTCTTGGTGAGCCATTTCACGACCGCGATAACGCAGCGTGATTTTGGCTTTGTCCCCGTCTTCCAAGAAACGCATCAGGTTGCGTAGTTTTACCTGATAGTCTCCGTCTTCCGTCCCTGGTCGAAACTTAATTTCTTTAATCTGTACACGATGCTGCTTTTTCTTTTGCTCAGCTTTCTGTTTTTTCTGCTCGAACAAAAACTTGCCGTAATCCATGATCTTGCAAACAGGTGGCACCGCATCGGGAGAAATCTCCACCAAATCCTGCTCTGCTTCTTCTGCTGCAGCCAATGCTTCACGCAAACTGACAACACCGACTTGCGATCCATCTGCGCCAATTAAGCGCACTTCTCTTGCACGAATTTCATCATTGATGCGCTGTTTGTTAGCGTTCGCCGCAGCGCGATCTTTATTCTCAACTGGCTGATTAATAATGCTTTCTCCGTTTACCTATGACTAAATCCAGCAGCGTGGCGTTTTATCAACGCACACGACCGCGCTGAAGCACTTCGGATTGCAGCAGGTCACGCAGCTGTTCCCAGCTCATCGTGCCCAGTTCCGCTCCGTTGCGTGCTCGCACGGCCACCGTTTGGGTTTCAGATTCCTTGTCTCCCACAACAAGCAGGAAAGGAATCTTCTGGATCGTATGCTCGCGGATTTTAAAGCCTACCTTCTCGTTTCTCAAGTCTGCTTGCGCGCGAAGCCCATGATTTTCAAGATATTCTGCCAATTTCGTAGCGTATTCGGCCTGTCGATCCGTAATATTCATGATCACAGCTTGAACCGGCGCTAGCCACACAGGGAACGCACCTTCGTATTGCTCGATCAAAATACCGATAAAGCGCTCCAGAGAACCCAAAATGGCGCGATGCAACATCACCGGCGTCTGACGCTGGCTGTGCTCGTCCACATACTCGGCATCCAAACGGCCGGGCATGTTGAAGTCCACCTGCACGGTGCCGCACTGCCACATACGACCAATACAGTCTTTGAGCGTGAACTCAATCTTAGGACCATAAAACGCGCCTTCGCCCGGCTGCAGATCAAACGGTAGGCCTTTGGCATTTAGCGCATCCGCTAAAGCAGCTTCAGCTTTATCCCAGATTTCGTCCGAACCGACGCGCTCTTCAGGGCGAGTCGATAACTTGATGATGACTTCATCAAAGCCAAAATCTTGATAGACCGAATACAGCAGATCAATAAAGCTCGCGACTTCAGGCTGAATCTGTTCTTCCGTACAAAAAATATGCGCATCGTCTTGCGTAAAGCCGCGTACACGCATGATGCCGTGCAGCGCACCTGATGGCTCGTTGCGGTGACAAGAACCAAACTCCGCCATACGCAAAGGCAATTCACGATAGCTGTGCAAAGCGGCGTTATAGATTTGCACATGACACGGACAATTCATCGGCTTGATCGCATAGTCGCGCGCTTCCGATTCCGTGATAAACATATTTTGCGAATATTTACCCCAGTGACCAGAGCGCTCCCACAGCGACAAATCGACCACTTGCGGCGTTTTGACTTCTTGATAACCCGCTTTGCGCAAACGCTCGCGAATATAGTTTTCAATCTCTTTATAGACGATCCAACCGTTGTTGTGCCAGAACACCATGCCCGGCGCTTCTTCTTGCATGTGAAACAAATCAAGACGCTTCGCTAATTTACGATGATCGCGTTTTTCTGCTTCTTCTATGCGCGTTAAATACGCTTGCAAATCTTTTTTGTTTAGCCACGCCGTGCCATAAATACGCTGTAATTGCGCGTTTTTGCTATCACCGCGCCAGTACGCACCCGCCACTTTCATTACCTTGAAAGCTTTCAAACGCCCCGTAGACGGCACATGCGGGCCGCGACACAAATCCATCCACTCGCCTTGCTGATAAAGTGAAATTTCTTCAGCAGCCGGCAAATCATTGATGATTTCAACTTTGTATTGCTCGCCCATCGCAGCAAAAGTTTTCACGGCTTCGTCGCGACTCATCACGATACGCTGCACAGAAAAATCAGCAGCAGCCAGTTCTTCCATCTTTTTTTCGATGGTGATGAGATCGTCCGGTGTGAATGCACGCTCTGCTGCAAAATCGTAATAAAAACCGTCGTCAATAACAGGGCCGATAGTGACTTGCGTGCCTGGAAATAAATTTTGCACAGCCATCGCCAACAAATGCGCTGTGGAGTGACGAATAATTTCCAGTGCGTCTGGATCTTTTTCCGTGACGATAGCTAACGCAACATCTTGTTCGATGCGATATGAAGTATCGACCAATTTGCCATCCACACGACCGGCTAAAGCAGCTTTAGCAAGACCTGCACCAATGGATGCGGCTACATCAGCAACGGTGACGGCTTGATCGAAAGTGCGTTGACTTCCATCGGGAAGCGTAACAATAGGCATGATATTTTCCAGCGGACTTACACAATTCAATGTGTAAGGTGAGTAAGAGGAGCGCGATTTTAGGAGAGCGCTGCAGCAGTGACAAGCCGAGCCAGCCCGACCAACACTTACTCTCCGCCGCTATCACCTTCTTGTAACGCCTGGATAGCCGCGCGACGAAGCTCTTGTTCCTGTTGCTTGCGCAATTGCTTCTGTTTCTGTTTTTCTGCTTCATCAACCTGCTTCATGGCACTGCAGTCAGCAGAAATCCAACGCGCCTTGGCTTCGTTGTCCACTTTATGCGTCGAACCCTGCTCCTCGATGGTCATTTTGGTCACGGAAGTCCACGCCTCTGAATTGATGCGTGTAATGGTTGTCTCTCCCTGCCCTTTAGGTTTGCTGCACTGCATGGTTACATGCGTACGATTACCCTCGCGCTGAATATTGCTAAATTGGCAGCGACTGTTTGCGTCATTCTCCTGCGCTTGCTTGGCCAATTGCTCTGCCGTGATACAGGTTTGCATCGGCTTGCCCGAGACCAAGCGAGAGGCCTTTTTGCTCATCATGGCTTCTACTTGCGCACGCATTTCCGGCGGCACACTTTCCAGCATCTTGCTCAAATCGGGCAACTCCTGCCCATCCACCACCGATTTTTGTTGAATCTCCCACAGTCCTGGCTTCACATCTTTCACAAGGCTTTTCAGCATGTCCTGTGTGCTGTCCGCCTGAACAGTAGCGACTAGCGAGAGCAAACTCACAGCCAAATAAATCGATTTCAATTTCATTGTGATATCCCTTTACCAATCAACAAGTTATTGAGTAATTTTTTGTGCAATCGTCACGCGCAGTTCAGTGGGAAGCGCGTTCTTTTGCAATGTATCACTGACACCCTCCCAATCACCCGCCACCGGCATAGGCTGGCCGCTGTGGGATAGACGAGCAACCACCTCAAAGGCATTGATAGCAGACCAATCCATCTGCCCTTTCATCGGCGAGGTGGCGGTATCCAGCACAACGGCTTTTGCCAAGGCATCCACCGTAGTTTTAACAGCGGCCAAGGGCATACGCGGCCCTTCTTTTGCTCGCAGTAAAACAAAGACGACATCATCCGGCTGGGCGTTTGCCTCTGGCGCGATACTGACCTGCACACGCAACTGCATATCCGACGATGTGGCGGCAGGAATGCCACCCAATGTACGCGCTTTTTCTACACCTTCTGCAATCGCGGCTGCTTGCGGCGTACCTTGCGGGATAGACGCCAGCAGGCGCTGCCACAAATCTACGGCTCGCGCGTAATCTTTTTGCTCAAAAGCCCCCATGCCCAGCAAGCCCAATGCCGTCACATTGTGCGGATTGGATACCAATGCGCGCTGCAATAACGCCTGCGCGTCATCAGCCAGCACGCGATCATTTTTTAGGAAAAGTGTTTGCGCATATTCCGCGAGAAACTTGTCCTGCTCAGGAAAGGCAGTAACCAACTTTTGATAATCAGCTATTGAACGATCCCAATCACCTGACATCGATAACAACCGCGCTCGCATGTAGATAAAACCATCATCGTCAGGATGATCTTCCAACCAAGCATCCAATTCCGTGATGAGGTTTTTTGCTGGTGCTCTTGTTCTTCAGCTGACAACTGCTGCGAAAAAACAGCCTGCCCTAACTCCGTAATTTGCAAAGCACGCACAGAACCCACATGCTTATAAAGCAATAATGAACCAATAGCCACCGCAACCAAAATCAACAATGAAACAAAGTTCACCCATCGACCAGCAAATATTTTCTGATCAGCATCATTTACAACAGACTCTGATAACGCGCTTTGTTCAACAACGACCGCCTCACCACGCCGAGAGAACCACAGCAACAACATCACGATTAAAATTAAAGAAATAGGAGCTGCCCATAAAAAAACTGTCGTCAGCTGCATGCGCGGCTTATACAACACAAAATCACCGTAACGCTCACGCATAAAATCAATGATTTCGTTTTCAGATTTTCCCGCTAATAGCTGCTGATAAAGTTCCTTGCGTAAATCAGCAGCGATCTGCGAATCTGAATCTGCCAAGTTTTGATTTTGACACTTAGGGCATCGCAACTCTTCCGTTAGCTTTTGATAAAGGTTGCGCTGCTCTTCACTTTTGAACTCATAAGCATCAATTGAGGCTTGTAATGTACTGCAACAAAGCAACAGCAGGCACATCAGAAAATATCGCATAAAACCTCAAACTTACTCAAGAAATAAAGAACAGCGCCATCACAATTACTTAGTTGCGAAACAGAAAACGACCAACAGGATTTTTCCACATAAAGTTCATTAATTTTTTCATTTGATCTAATTTTTTCTGATCGTGAGGATAGCCGGTATCCATGCCGCCATAACGACCGACGATAATAGGCATCGCCTGAGAATAACCACGCAAACCGTTAGCGCCGTTCACCGTGCCGACACCGCTTTCTTTTACACCGCCAAATGGCGCACAAGCCACACCGTACATCATGCCGATATCGTTAACTGCCATAGAACCAGTTTCCACACGCTTAGCAATTTCTAAGCCTTTTTTCTCGTCTTTTGTCCACACACTACCGTGTAATCCAAAAACTGATTTATTGGCTTTTTCAATAGCTTCATCCAGCGTTTCAAATTTAACGATAGGCAAAATAGGACCAAAAGTTTCTTGTGCCATGACATCAAAATCTTCCTGCACATCCACCATGACGGTGGCTTCGTAATACAAACCTTGCAGGTCAGGATTGCGGCGGCCACCAGCAAGAATTTTAGCACCGCGTTTTTTAGCGTCTTCCACATGCGCTTCCATGATGGCGAGCTGGCGATCCCAAAACACTGCACCTAAATCTTCATTAACGCCGTGTTTTTGTCCTTGACGAATGGCTTTAGCCATTTCTGTCGCGCGACGCACAAATTCATCGTAAATGGGCGCTTGTACATAGATACGCTCGACACCACAGCAGAAATGCCCAGTGTTGACGCAACCACCCCACACCGCGCCATGAACGGCTTTATCAATATCTGCATCGGCGAGAACGATCATGGCATCTTTGCCACCTAATTCTAGTGTTACAGGAATCAAACGCTCTGCACACACTGCCGCAATTTTTTTACCGGTATTCACTGAGCCTGTGAAAGAAATTTTATTGACATCAGCGCGTGTTAAATCGGAACCGGTTTGGCCGTCGCCCATCAACACTTGCACAACGCCATCAGGAATGCCCGCTTTTTGACACAACTCTTCAAACAGTTTTGCGGAATACGGTGTAACTTCCGAGCCTTTAATGACAACCGCATTGCCTGCCAGAATTGCCTGCACACCAGGGTTGGCTGTTAATACAAACGGCCCATTCCAAGGTGTGATAACACCCACTACACCCAACGGCTTATAAATCAGATGCACTTTTTTCATCAAGCCCATGATGCCAGGAGCGCGCATCACTTCATCACGCAAAGTTTTTTTGGCTTGTTTGCACCAATAAGTAATGAAATCACAAACGGCATAGACTTCAAAAGTCAGAGCATCTTGCAGCGGCTTACCCGTCTCACGAATAACCACTTCAACCACACGATCTTGCTCTTCCAAAATAACATCGCGCAGTTTTAATAAATGTTGCACGCGCTCATCAATAGATTTTGCGCCCCACGCTTTTTGTGCTGCACGCGCTTTGGCGACAGCTGCATGCACATCAGCTTCAGAAGCACACACCAGCTCGCCAATACTTTCTAAATTCGCGGGGTTTTTCAGTGCTAAACGGCGGCGGCCATCAGTACCTTCAGCAATGCGTTCAAAAATAGCCATGTGAAATCCTCAAAAGTTAGAAGTTATTGGGTTTGGATACAGGGGGTAAGCAGATATTTACTGCGCCGGATACTACCTGCTTGCCCGAAGCAAACCAATTAGCGGGACATCGTATCAGCAGGTAATAAGCCCTGCCGTTGAAGGTGCTGCCAAATAAATCGTGCAGAAACCTTGTTACCCAGCGAGGTATGGTGTGGGTCACTTTCCATCGTTAAAGGAAATTCCATTGTACTCTGGTAATCGTCCAACAAAGAAACGATGGGGTACGGCTTGCTCGGCGCTACTTCAGCGAAGTAACGGAAAGGCTCTAGCGACCAAACTCCCAAACGCGTGTATTCAGTTGATGTGTCCTTGAGTGTTTCTGTTTTGCTGTACTGCACCGAACGCGGCATGATGAAAGCCACAAATTTTGTATGCAGCTCATCCGTCACATAGCGATGCGTTTCATCTAAATTGCGCGTCAACTCATCCAGATACGGGCGCGTTTCACTCAGCGAACGCTCCATTGGAAAATAGCGCTGCCACGGCGTTCCCCATAAAGGCTTAGTAAACCAATCCGCCTTTACAACCTCCCTACCCCATTTTCCCAAGATCAATGAAGTGACGGGAATCCAATGTGCAATCTTGAAAAAACCTTTTTGCTCTTCTGCGCGACGATAAAAAGTGTCATCCCAAAAATCGGTCATATCGACCACTTCAATCACCAAATCTGGCTTATATTTTTTGCCAATTTCTTTTAATAAACGCAAAGACAAATACGGTGATGACGATATCCAGCCAAAATTAAAAATACGCACATTGGTATAGCCTGCTTTATGCGCCAATTCTTCCAAGCGATACGGCAGCGTATCTTGCCTTCCTAGCCACATGCCGTAAACAAACGAATCACCTAACACGACGATATTAAAATCTTCATCTTTAACATCACTAGGTTCGATTGCCGAGCGGATATTGTCCGAGTTAAGATCCGAATACTGCTCTTGCGTCATGCGGTGATCAGGATTGCTGACAATATTAATGGATGACCACCATTTGCCAAAAATTAAAGGACCTGCAATTTCCAAGCAAGCCACAGCAAATCCGAGTAGTAAGCATAAAAATAATACCGAAAAAGCAAGCCACTTTAATGGGGAGCGTTTTTGATTCACAAGCTGTTCCTAAGGATGTTCTACAGTGCGTTGGTAATAACGATAGGCGACAGGAAGCTGATTTATCTGCAATTGGTTATACGGCAGAAAAGACAATGGAAGTTCACGATACGCTACTTGCTTAAACTCCTCCACTTCCAATGCTTGCGTCAGCAGTGCCATTTCTGGAACCTTCAATTCTGGAACACGCACAATGACAGAAGCATCAACACCGTGCAGCGAATTGACGCCCATCATAATATTCAATGGAATCATCTTATCTGCACGATACTGTTTAAGGAGGTCAACCTCTTCTTTAGCAATCATCTGTTTATTACGAGCAAGCCCACTGAATAGTTCTTGATCAATTTGCCACGATAAACCCAGCATCCACACTAAACTCAAAGCCACGCATAAAGACATACCAAGCCTTGCAAAACCCTGAGACATTTTGGATATCAGTGTTGAAGCTCCCACACCAAACAAAACTGCCCACAGGGGCAAAAGATGGCTTAAGTTGCGCTCAAAGAATACGCCTTGCATCGAAAAAATCATCCAATACAAAACAGAAATTAGAGCAACCAACCCTGAGAATAGCTTAACCTTACGACTCACACCTATAAATAAAGTTGAGAAAATAATAATAAAAATAGGCAGTGTAAAAAATACCAAACTGTACTCAAGTATTGAATATAAAGATGGAAAAATTGACTTTACCCCACCATTTTCTATTGGCACACCTGCATACTGATTGCGCAACAACGCCACACCATGCAAAAAGCCCGATACATCGCTCAAAATGTATGGTGCAGAGATAGCAACACCCAACAGAATTCCTACTGGCCATAACAATAAAACGACCGACCGTTTCAACACCAAGCAGCTAGCGACAAAAGCCAAGCCAACCATGGGCAAAAAACTAAACTTACAGGCAAAGGCTACTCCCCAGACAATCGACTCCAAGGCTGTAATGGATAGCTTTTTTTCTGTGCAATTTTTTAGCGAGAGCCAACTGGCAACAGCTACCAGCAAAATAACAAACGATTCCGGTCTTGCGTAATGCGCATCCACCACTGCTTGTGGTGCGATCACTAAAAAGGTGGCTGAAAAAATCGCGGCTTGATTGTTGAGTAATTTCCGCGCGATGGCATATACCAGCAGCACAGCTAACAACTGACACAACAGCGAAAAAAAGCGATACATCACTAGCGCAGGAGCATCATCCACCCCCAAGCCGCGACAAAGAGACTGAAAGGTATGCAAAGCCGTGTGATAACTGGAAAAATTGTATTGCTTGAGTTTATAAAACCCACCAGCAAAATCACCACGCCAATCTGCGTGTTCCCAATTCGTGTCTAGCGTTCCGCTATCCTGCATGTGCTGCACAACTGCTTTTGGAATCAGCTCATCGGCAAAATAGGTGCGCGGATACACATCCCAACGCAACACCACCGCCAACAGCAATAAAGCAGCTAACGCGATCAGTGAATAGCGTGATGAAAAGAGAGAGGAAGTCACAGCATCGCTTGGTATCCGAAGGTGCTGCAATCTAGCAAATCAACTAACAAGCCGCCAGATAAAGCGGCATAGAATGGGGTGGCTGACGGGGCTCGAACCCGCGACAACAGGAATCACAATCCTGGACTCTACCAACTGAGCTACAGCCACCACGACTGTTTTCACAATGCCTTACAAGACTCGCGAAAAGGCGGGCGCATTATAGAGTTTGACGCTGTAAATGCCAGCCTTGAGGTGTAATCTGCCAAAAATATACGCAACCTTGTTATGAATAGCAGTCGAATTACTCCCACCCTTCCAATGCCCAACGCTATCCACAATATCTGTGGATAAATCTGTGCATCTCTATCTCAAAACTGACCGTGCCCATAGTAAATCTGGCTTGCCTCTTAAATTGCTCAAAAAACAGACATAATACAAAAAACCTTATAATTCAAATAGATACATAGAATTCATCAGAAACAACTTGATTATACACAGCCATCTTGAGGTTTTTACTTAGTTGCTACGCAAAATGTGCATAACCATGTAAGTCACCATTAACTGTGGAACATGGGTTCTCGAAACGAAGCGTTTCACAAATACGCTATTGCCTCCTCTTGCTTCAGTTACAATGCGCGACTTCCTTTCGTTACCGCTGGAAACATCCATGAGTCAGAACACGCTCCCACTCTCCTCCCTCACCGCAATCACCCCGATTGATGGGCGCTACGGCAATAAAGTGGAAAGCCTGCGAGCAATTTTTAGTGAATATGGCCTGATTCGCGCTCGTGTATTGGTTGAAGTGCGCTGGCTGCAGCAGCTCGCCCAACATCCTCTGATTGATGAATTGCCTGCGTTCTCCAGTACAGCAGACGCGCAGTTGGAACGCATTCTGAGCGAATTCAGCCCCGCGCAGGCTGAAACCATCAAACAAACCGAGCGCACCACCAATCACGATGTCAAAGCGGTGGAATACTTCATCAAAGCGCAGATGAAAGGCAACGCGGAGCTAGAAGCTGCCAGTGAATTCGTACATTTCGCTTGCACTTCGGAAGACATCAACAACTTGTCACACGCGCTGATGCTGCGTGACGGCTTGCAGCAATCTTTACTGCCCTTGGCCGACAACATCATCAGCAAATTAACAGCGCTCAGTCACGACATGGCTGCCATCCCGATGCTGGCACGCACGCACGGACAAACCGCGTCGCCGACAACCGTAGGCAAAGAACTGGCGAATGTGGTGGCGAGATTGCAACGACAACGCACACAAATTGCCGCCGTGCCATTGCTCGGAAAAATCAACGGCGCAGTGGGCAACTACAACGCGCATTTATCTGCTTATCCCAATATTGATTGGCAAGCCAATGCGCAAACTTTTGTCGAATCATTAGGGCTGACTTGGAATCCTTACACCACACAAATCGAACCGCACGATTACATGGCGGAATTGTTCGATGCCATCAGTCGTTTCAATACGATTTTGATTGATCTCGACCGCGATATTTGGGGTTACATTTCTCTCGGTTATTTCAAACAAAAAGTCGTTGCCGGTGAAGTCGGTTCTTCCACCATGCCGCACAAAGTGAACCCCATTGATTTTGAAAACTCCGAAGGCAATCTCGGTTTGGCTAACGCGATGTTTGGACATCTCGCCAACAAATTGCCGGTCTCGCGTTGGCAGCGCGACCTCACCGATTCCACGGTGTTGCGCAACATGGGCGTCGGTTTTGCTTACAGCGCCATCGCTTACGAAGCCACACTGAAAGGTTTAGGAAAACTTGAACTGAATCAACAACGCTTGAGTGATGATTTAGACAATAGCTGGGAAGTGTTGGCAGAGCCGATTCAAACTGTCATGCGCCGTTATGGTGTAGAAGAACCCTATGAAAAATTAAAGGCGCTCACGCGCGGGCAAACGATGAACCGTGAAGTGTTGCAGCAATTTATTGATACGCTGGAAATTCCTGCTGAGGCAAAATCAGCTTTGAAAGCACTGACGCCTGCCAGCTATATCGGCAACGCAGTGCAGCAGGCAAACGCTATTTAATTGTAGCATTCACAGGAGCGTCACGCGTGAAAATGATTCCAGCGTTCTATCTCGACCACGACCAGATGCAGGCGTTGGCGTTGCAGCACGCGGAATCATTCAAAAGTGCCAAACCGTTTCGGCACTGTTATATCGACAATTTTTTACCTGACGATATTGCGCATTTATTAGCTGACGAATACCCCAGCCCCACGGATATTCCGTGGGAGCGCGGAGGTGATCGTGCCACACTGCAGACCATGCACAAACTCGGTCACTCCAACGAGCAGCAATTCCCGCCGTTTATTCGTCATGTGATGCACGAATTTAACAGTTCCACTTTTATCCGTTTTATGACCACACTGACAGGTCAAGCGGGTTTGATTGTTGACCCGCATTATCGTGGCTGCGGACTGCACTCCACAGGACGCGGCGGCAAGTTGATGATACACGCGGATAAATCACGCCATCCCAATAAAAAAGTGGATCAAATTTTTAACATGATCTACTTCCTCAATCGCGACTGGCAGGAGGATTGGGGGGGGCATTTAGAACTGTGGGATAAAAACCTCACGCAATGCGAAGTCAAAATTGCCCCTGTTTTTAACCGTGCTGCTTTTTTTCTCACTGGCACCAATACTTATCACGGACATCCACATCCCTTGGAGTGCCCTGAAGACTGCCGTCGCAACTCACTGGCGGTTTACTACTATCTCATCGAAAGACCACAATCTGAAAATTACCAAGGTTGGCGCAATTTTGTCGATTGGATGCCAACTACAGAAGACGAGAAATCTCGCCCACAACGCGAAAGCCAACCGCAAGTTTTTCGCTTTGAAGGCAAAGACTTAAATATCCCTGACTACAAAAAGCCCAAATAAAATGCTGTTGACCGTTTCGCGTAGTGCCGCTTGGCTAATCGCCACCTCTCTACTGCTGGCAGCGGGCGTCACATTTTTCTTTTCTCTCAATCACCCAATCTCTGCTGATTTAGCCATGCTGCATTACAGCGCATGGGTTATTAACGAAAAAAACTTTGTTCTCTACCGCGATATTTTTGACATCAATTTTCCCGCACCGTATTTATTTCACAGCTTGCTGGGAAAACTGATTGGCTATGAAGCCGCACCGCTGCGCTGGGTAGATTTCGTTCTTATGAGCACACTGGGCTGGGCGAGTTGGCGCATTATTTCTCCATTCTCCAAGCCCGCTGCTGTTACAGGCTTCAGTTTGTTTTGCCTCTTGTATTGGGCGCAAGGTGGCGAGTTTGCACTGGAGCGCGATGTATTAGCGTTAGTGCCTGCCGTTATTGCCTTTGCACTTGCCAGCAATAAAAAAACCTCTCTCTTAATTTGTGTATTGATTGGCTACTTTGCCGCCCTAGCATGCAGCATGAAGCCGAATAGTGTTGTGATTGTTCCTGTTTTGTTATGGATGCTCTACCGATCAAACAGCATCACAATGAACAAAAAAACTTCTACACTCGTAGTGTGTTTATGCAGCATGGCAAGCGTATCCCTTATCCCTTTTATTTGGGTGAGCGCAAACAACGGGCTGCGCAGTTTTTTTGATATCTACCAACACTACATGCCGATTTATGCCAATAGCCGCTACGACTTATGGCACTACGAAAACAGCACAGAACGCTGGATGACCCTGCTCACGCAATACCTAAGGTTTGCTGGCATATCCCTACTGCTGTCACTACCGGGGCTAGTGTGGGCGTGGCTACAAAATACACAGAATACAGAAGCACGGCAGCACATCCTGCAACTCGCCGCCATGACTTTTTCTTTTACTTTTTACGAAGCCATTGCAGGAAAGTTTTGGTTTAACCATATGTTTCCCTCGGCGTACTGGAGCTTTTTGTGCCTGTCACTTTTGTTGATAACGCCTAGTACGAATGCCGCAGCTTGGAAAAAATATTTAGCCATTATTTTTTTGGTACCTTGCGCTGCTCTAGGGTGGCTTTTAAGCAAGACCACCGTACCAACCATGCAGCAGGCACACATAAAAGAACAACAAACACCTAATAGTTGGCGTGCAAAACAAGTCGCTAATTTCTTATTGACTCACCCCATCAAGCCCGAAGAAACAGTACAGGTGCTGGATATGGCTGGCGATGGACAGGCAGCGCTGCTCATGGCCAGAGCCACTTCTGCGACCAAGTTTTTGATAGATGTGCCGCTATGGATGGAACCAGATTCTGAATCCATAAAGAAATTACGCGCGGAATTTGTTGCAGAGTTACAACAAAAAAATCCTACCTACATCGTTTATTTTGAGCAGTTTTTACACCCAGGCGGCGGCAATCGCTTAAAGGAATTTAAGCCGCTGTATCAGTGGATCACACAAAACTATGCGATCGTTGAACAGCGCGAAGCGGCTTATATTATTTTTCAGCGCAAAGCAGATCAGTAATTTTATGGCTTACGCCTTGGGCAAAGTCACACCGCGCTGACCTTGATATTTTCCACCGCGATCTTTGTAAGACACATCACACACTTCGTCAGATTCAAAAAACAACATCTGCGCCACGCCTTCATTGGCGTAGATTTTTGCCGGCAGATTGGTGGTGTTAGAAAACTCCAGCGTGACATGCCCTTCCCACTCCGGCTCTAACGGTGTGACATTCACGATAATGCCGCAACGCGCATAAGTGGATTTGCCCAAACAAATCGTCAGCACATTGCGTGGGATGCGGAAATACTCCACGGTGCGCGCCAATGCAAAAGAGTTCGGTGGAATGATGCAAATATCGCTCTTAATATCGACAAAACTTTTTTCGTTAAAGTGTTTAGGATCCACTGTAGCAGAATGCACATTGGTGAAAATCTTGAATTCATCCGAGCAGCGCACATCGTAGCCATAGCTCGATGTACCGTAAGAAATCACGCGACGACCCGGCTCAGGCTCACGCACTTGCCCCGCTTCGAACGGCTCAATCATGCCGTGTTCCAAAGCCATGCGTCTGATCCACTTATCTGCCTTGATAGCCATAAATTCAACCTGTGTCTGTGTGCAAAACCGCGCCATTCTAGCAGACAAGCTCGAAAATCCCGCGCTAAACCGCTATAGTTTTGCGCTGTCCTTTACCGTGTATCGCTCACCTTTCCATGACCTCAGCTCGCAAAATTCTCGTCACCAGCGCCCTCCCTTATGCCAACGGCTCACTGCATTTAGGGCATTTGCTGGAAACTATCCAAACCGACATCTGGGTGCGCTTTCAAAAAGCGCGCGAGCAGCACTGCATTTATGTGTGCGCCGATGACACACACGGCACAGCCATCATGCTCAAAGCCGAGCAATTGGGCGTCACACCAGAACAGTTGATTGCTGATGTGCGCCGTGAACACGAGCAAGACTTTCAAGGCTTTTTAATCGGTTTTGATCAGTACTACTCCACGCACTCTGAAGAAAATCGCCACTACAGCGAACTGATTTATCAACGTGTTCACGATTTATCGCTCATCAAAACACGCGCTATTACGCAAGCATTTGACCCCGAAAAAAATCTTTTCTTAGCCGATCGCTATATCAAAGGCAGCTGCCCAAAGTGTAAAGCTGAAGACCAATATGGCGACAACTGTGAAGCCTGTGGCGCAACTTATGCGCCGATGGATATGATCAATCCTGTTTCTGTCATTTCAGGTGCAACACCGATTGCCAAAGAATCCGAACATTACTTTTTTGATTTACCTGCCTGCGCAGATTTTCTAAAACAGTGGACGCGTGCTGGTCATTTACAAGAAGAAGTCGCCAACAAAATGGCAGAGTGGTTGGATGCAGGCTTACAGCCTTGGGATATTTCTCGCGACGCACCTTATTTTGGTTTTGAAATCCCCAATGCGCCTGGGAAATTCTTTTATGTATGGCTGGATGCACCAATTGGCTACATGGCGAGTTTCCAGCATTTCTGCGATAAAAATAACATCGACTTTCAAGAATACTGGAAGCAGGATTCTTCCACCGAGTTGTATCACTTTATCGGCAAAGACATCATCAACTTTCATGCACTATTTTGGCCTGCGCTGTTACACAACTCAGGCTTCCGCACGCCGACACAAATTTTTGCACACGGCTTTTTAACAGTTGATGGCAAAAAAATGTCCAAATCACGCGGCACTTTTATTCGCGCACAAAGTTATTTAAAGCATTTACAGCCTGAATATTTGCGCTACTACTTCGCCGCAAAGTTAGGTGATGGCGTTGACGACATTGATCTCAACCTCAGCGACTTTGTGCAACGCGTGAATGCTGACCTCGTTGGAAAACTGGTCAATATCGCTAGCCGCTGCGCAGGCTTTATCACCAAAGCGGGCGGCACACTGTCTTCACATCTCGATGCACCCGAGCTCTGGCAGCGCACAGTGGATAGCAGCGCACGCATTGCTGCACTGTATGAAAAACGCCAGTTTGGTCACGCCATGCGTGAAATTATGGCACTGGCAGACGAAGCCAACCAATACATCAATGACAAAGCCCCTTGGGTACTCGCGAAAGAAGGCCACCTATTTGCTGCGCTCGACGTTTGCAGCATGGGACTAAACCTGTTCCGCGTACTAATGATTTATTTGCAGCCTGTTTTGCCAGCCACAGCACAAAAAGCAGCGGCCTTTCTCCATGACGATTTAACTTGGAGCGACAACATTCAACCGCTGTTAAATCACAGCATTTCTGCATTTGAACCGATGATGCAGCGCGTGGATAGCAAACAAATTGACGCCATGCTTGCGGAAGAAACACCAGCAGTAGCGATTCCTACGAAACAAGAAAAGCCCAGCAAGAAAAACACTGCCATCGCCAATGATGACAGCATTGCCCCCACTATAGAATTTAATGATTTTGCAAAAATTGATTTGCGTGTTGCCAAAATCATTGACGCTCAGCATGTCGAAGGCGCCGATAAGTTATTACAACTGACTTTGGATATCGGCAACGAACAGCGCAATGTTTTTGCTGGCATTAAATCAGCTTACCAACCAGAACAATTGGTCGGTCGCCTCACCGTGATGATTGCCAATCTTGCGCCGCGCAAAATGAAGTTCGGCATGTCGGAAGGCATGGTGATTGCCGCAGGTCCTGGTGGACAGGATATTTTCTTACTAACGCCAGACAGTGGCGCTCAAGTCGGCATGCGCATCAAGTAATACAAACTAGCGTATCCGGCTAGCACTGACGCGTTCAAATAAAGCAATGGTTTGCGCTATCCACGGCGCAGACCACCCTCCCATCCACAAATGCTCTGCCGTCATTGTTGCCATTTTTTTGAGATAGTCATGCACTAACTGCGCCAATTTTTCTGACGAAAAATTACCCTGCAACCCGCGATCTAGAGATACACTGGAACACGGGCTTTTATTGCTCGCCGTCAACACCGCATCCAACTGCATCACATGACCCATCGTAGCCAAAGTTTTTTCTGCCGCAGCGTGCTGCACCACGCGATCGATATTTTTAAGATGATTTAACCAAACACTGCTAACTGCATAGTTATTGGTCATGCAACGGCCGTTCAAACCCCAAATAAAAACGGGATGTTCTTGCTGCGGACTACCAATGTTCATGGAGCGCCACAATAATGCAGCATGATCATCAACAGATTGCCCCCCCAATACAGCAGCAATCTCTGGATCCATCCAGTCATCATCATCCAAAAAAACATAAAAGCCTTTTTTATCAGGGATATTGTTGTAGTTTTTAAAA
Source organism: Pseudomonadales bacterium (assembly GCA_041395665.1). Lineage (NCBI taxonomy): Bacteria > Pseudomonadati > Pseudomonadota > Gammaproteobacteria > Pseudomonadales > Pseudomonadales bacterium. The sequence goes on along the minus strand of JAWLAB010000003.1, from coordinate 68,293 downwards.
TGAATAAACTGCGCATCAGACTGAGCAATATTTTTTTGCGCGATCTCTTTTAACGCCGCTCGCGTTTGAAAATAGCTCAACGAAAAAGTCGCATCCCAAAGTTGCATAAGCTGGAAAACATAATCATCCGGCTTACCCCACAAACGACAGAACGCTGCAGATGGTTCTCGAAAGGCATCCGTAGTCATCGCAGACCAATCGAGCGTTTGTCGCTGCACAACAATGACTGACTTTTCTGCTGTTTGATGCAAGGAAAACACTCCTGTTGAAATACCCTAGGGTAAGCCGCCAACACACGGGCTATCATAACGGCTAACTTGCATCACACTCGCGATCATGACCTCATCTGCACGACAAATCCTTCAAGAATGGCGCACACTGGCAACGCTCGGCGGCCCCATTCTCATTACACAAATAGCGCAAATGGCGAATGGCGTGATCGATACCGTGATGGCCGGTCATTACAGCGCACAAGATTTAGCCGGTGTTGCCATCGGCAACAGTTTTTGGATGCCTGTTTTCTTGTTTTTTATCGGCATCTTGACCGCATTGCAACCGACTATTTCTATGCATCGCGGCGCACAGGCCATGCACAAAATTGCGCCTGTAACATGGCAAGGTATTTACATCGCACTCTGCTCTGCTGGATTGATGGTCGTCCTGCTCTGGCACACACAACCCGCATTGCAGGCATTAAATCTTGAATCGCACACCGCCAGCATTACGCAAGGTTATCTACGCGGATTTTTGTGGGGCGTACCCGCCATGTTGCTTATTGTTGCGATGCGCGGTTTTACCGATGGCTTAGGTCATACCAAAGTCATCATGGGCGTTTCACTACTGTCCACGCTGATTAACTTGCCGCTGAACTACATTTTTATTTACGGAAAATTGGGCATACCCGCGATGGGTGGCATCGGTTGCGGTTGGGCGACAGCACTTGCCAATACCATCGCTCTGTTTGTTTTATTGATTTATTTGTATCGCAGCAAAACTTTCAGCCAGATTTCATTTCTGAAAAATTTTCACAAACCTAATTTTGCAGAAATCAAAAAACTGCTGCGCTTAGGCATCCCCATTGGATCCACTTTATTTTTCGAAGTCAGCATGTTTACTGTGATTGCACTGTTTCTTGCACCGCTAGGACCTATTGTTGTTGCAGGACATCAACTGGTGCTCAATTTTGTTTCACTGATGTTTATGGTGCCACTGAGTTTAGGCATGGCATTGACACTGCGCGTCAGTTTTTTAGTCGGGCAAGGTGAAGCGCAAAAAGCACATTTATTGGCGCGTTACACGCTACTGCTCGCTTTGTGCATCGCCATGTTTTATGTGCCACTACTGTTATTCGGCACACATCTTATTGCTGCCGCCTACACCAAGGACGCCGCTGTAATTGCTGTCGCTGTGCAACTGCTAAAACTTGCGGCGATTTTTCAGGTAGCAGATGTTTTGCAAGTTGCTGCCATTAGCGGTTTGCGCGGCTTTCACGATACACGCATCCCCATGCTGATTATTTTGTTGTCTTTTTGGGGCATCGCCATGCCACTGGGCTACACGCTCACCTTCACCGATGCATTAGTACCCGCTATGGGCGCAGCGGGGTTTTGGTTGGCGTTGATTGCAGGTTTGGTTTCAGCATGCGTTTTGTTATTGATTCGGTTGTTTAGGTTTCGACCTATAAATTTGCAACACCAAATTACTCAATAAACTCTACATTCGCTGTCAATACAAATTAGCTAACAGCATTAAACCCATCGTGATAAGTGACAACGCCAACAGGAAAATCACCTGCCATCAGTAACGCTTGAAAATACTCCGGCGGTACATCCGGCAATACCAATCGAGAATCTGCTGCAAACCCAAAACGATGATAGTAATTAGGATCGCCGAGTAGCACGCAGCCTTGTGCATTTTTCTGGCGCAATGCATCCAATGCTGCATGCATAAGTTTTGAACCAACACCTTGTTTTTGATACTCCGGCAAAACAGAGATAGGACCCAACCCAAACCATCGCTCACTGCCATCAGAAATCTCAACGGGCGACACAGCCACATGACCGATAACTTTTCCATAACTCTCTGCCACTTTTGAAACAGTCAGCACACCAGCATTGCGAAGCGCGGTGACAACAAATTGCTCTGTATGACTGGCGTGCTCTGCATGAAGAAAAGTAGCGGCGGTTACATCCGTGATTGCCGGAATATCTGCCTCTCTTTCATCTCTAATAATTATGTTCATCAAAAGCCTTCTCAGGTTTGCTCTATGTTTGCGCTATGGCTACGCCAGATTCCCCCCCTATAATTGCGCATTCCACCCTTCAGACGCACTCAGCATGGCCGCCCCAGACACCGACAACACGCTGCACACGCCCATGATGCAGCAGTACCTCGCCATCAAGGCGCAGCACCCGCATGAGTTGGTGTTTTATCGCATGGGCGATTTTTATGAATTATTTTTTGATGATGCAAAAAAAGCGGCGCGATTATTGGATGTCACGCTGACAGCGCGTGGAAAATCTGGCGGCAATCCCATTCCAATGGCGGGCGTGCCTTTTCACGCTGTCGATAATTATTTAGCGCGTTTGGTGCGTTTGGGCGAATCGGTTGCCATCGTTGAACAAATTGGCGACCCAGCCACCAGTAAAGGCCCTGTTGAACGCCAAGTTGCGCGCATCGTTACACCAGGCACAGTGAGCGACGAATTGTTGCTCGATGAAACGCGTGACAATTTATTGGTTGCTCTTTTTCATGCCGACAATCGCACCGGCATCGCTGCTTTGGATATCACCAGTGGTCGTTTCACTGTGCAAGAAGTGGATCATCTCGAAGCGTTGCTCAGTGAAATCCAGCGGCTCAATCCTGCGGAATTATTGATTCAAGATGATGTGACTTTTTCTGATGCCATTACGCGCCGCGCTGGACTACGAAAACTAGCACCATGGGAATTTCATTTTGATACTGCGCAACGCTTGCTAACGCAGCAATTTTCTACGCACGATCTCGCTGGTTTTGGCTGCGCAGATATGACGCTCGCCATTTGTGCGGCGGGCTGCTTGATCAGTTATGTCAAACAAACACAACGCGCTGCCCTGCCACATATTCACGCGCTGTCTGTAGAACGGCGCGGTGAAGCGGTAGAAATGGATGCCGCCACGCGGCGCAATCTTGAACTGGATATCAATATTTCCGGCACACAAGAACATACACTCTTTTCTGTGTTGAATACTTGCAGCACGGCGATGGGCGCGCGCTTACTCAAACGCTGGCTGCATCGGCCACTCGCGCGCTACGACGCTCTGAGCTTGCGGCAAAATCGCGTCGCCGCATTACTAAAAAATTATCATTACGAACCGCTGCGCGACACTTTAAAAGAAGTGGGTGATGTAGAACGCATACTCTCGCGTGTTGCTCTGCGCTCTGCACGCCCGCGCGATTTGACGCGGCTGGCGCAATCACTCGCCTGCTTTCCTGCACTGCGCGCACAACTGCATAACGGTGAAACCGCACTAATAGAACTGACGGAAAGTATTAAAGAGTTTCCCGATACCGTTGCACTGCTGCAACGCGCCCTCGTAGAAAACCCACCCATGGTGATTCGCGAAGGCGGTGTTATCGCTGAAGGTTATGACGCGGAATTGGATGAACTGCGCGCCATCAGTGAAAATGCTGGCGATTATTTAGTGCAACTCGAATTGCGCGAACGCGAACAAAGTGGATTACCAAATCTGAAAGTCGGTTACAACCGCGTGTCTGGTTATTACATCGAATTACCCACCGCACAATCAAAACAAGCACCAGAGCATTACATTCGTCGCCAAACCTTAAAAAATGCCGAACGCTACATCACACCCGAATTAAAACAGTTTGAAGACAAAGCACTCTCCTCAAAAAGCCGTTCGCTGGCGCGCGAAAAACAACTCTACGAAGCATTGCTTGATCGACTCAATGAAGATTTATTGGCGATGCAAACCACTGCGCAAGTCGTCGCGGAGTTGGATGTTTTGACTTCACTGGCTGAACGCGCTGAAGCATTGCACTGGTGTCAGCCGTCACTGTCACTGCAAGCAGGCATTGAAATTATTGAAGGTCGTCACCCTGTTGTGGAGCAAGTGGTACAGCAACAAGGCGAGGCGTTTGTGCCAAACGATTTAACGCTGGATGAACAGCAACGCATGTTGATCATCACCGGCCCTAACATGGGCGGTAAATCCACTTACATGCGTCAAACCGCGCTGATTGTTTTGCTAGCACACATCGGCAGTTTTGTGCCCGCTGCACGCGCAACGATTTGTTTGGTGGATCGCATTTTTACGCGTATCGGTGCATCCGATGATCTTGCATCTGGTCGTTCCACTTTTATGGTGGAGATGACAGAAACTGCCAATATTTTGCACAACGCCACACCCAAAAGTTTGGTATTAATGGATGAAATTGGTCGTGGCACTAGCACTTTTGATGGTCTCTCACTGGCTTGGGCTTGCGCACACTTTTTAGCCGAGCGTGTGCGTGCTTTTACACTGTTCGCCACCCATTATTTTGAATTGACCACACTGCCTGACGAGTGCAGTGGCGTATCGAATGCACACTTAGACGCCAGCGAGCATCAAGACAACATCGTTTTTCTGCACAAAGTGCAACGAGGTGCGGCAAGCAAATCCTACGGCTTGCAGGTGGCTAAACTGGCAGGCATTCCTCGTGAGGTGCTGGCTGCTGCCAAAGACAAATTGCAGGTTTTGGAAACAGGCAGCACGCCCCTTGCGCCATCCTCACCCTCGCCTTCAACCATTGCGCCGCGCCAACCCGATCTTTTTGCCCCACCACTGCCGCGCTGCGTTGAGACACTCAAAGGCATCAACCCAGACGATTTGACGCCTAAGCTGGCGTTGGAACTACTTTATCGACTGAAATCCGAGCTAAATTAGCCAGATTTCTTAGCGATTTCAGCCATTTATCGTAGGTTATCTACAGGGCAAGATGAGTAAAATGTCGCCCCGAACTTTCCTTCCCTAGTATTTGAGGACATTGCAATGGCCTTTGTTGTTGGCGAAAACTGCATCAACTGTAAACACACTGACTGCGTGGAAGTGTGCCCGGTAGACTGCTTTTACGAAGGCCCTAACTTCCTCGTTATCCACCCTGATGAATGTATCGACTGCGCCCTGTGCGAACCCGAGTGCCCGGTGAATGCGATCTACTCAGAAGATGAACTGCCAGCCGACCAAGCCGCGTTTATCGAACTGAACGGTGAATTGGCTAAACAATGGCCAAACATCACTGAAATGAAACCCGCCCTGCCAGACGCTGAAGAGTGGAATGGCAAGCCAGGCAAATTGGCGCTGCTGCAACGCTAAGTTAACGCCGCGCTCAAATCACTGGATCTGAGCGCACAAGGCTTTTTTCAGTTTTATTTCATCTAAAAAGTACGGCCACTCACCAATTTGATTGGCGCGATGATAAAAAATAGCCGCTGACATTTTTCCTTGCCAGCGGCTTTTTTGTGCCGCTGAAACACCTAACCAAGTGGGTTCGCTGGTTTTTACATCCGCTAACGAATCAATTTGCCACTCTGTGCGCGCTTGTTCTTTGCCATCAATCGACAACAACAATTTAGTGGGATTTATCGTTTTGCTGATATTGGTATAGCGATCGTACAAATCAGCATTTAATCCCAACAAAGTACAAGACGATTCATCGCTTGATGATAAATCGTACGGCACTTCCCAGTGATGCCCGTACATATCCATTTTGATTTTTTTCTGCGCTGGATCATAACGCAGCAACCAAGCTCCTGATTGCTCCGCAATGACTTGTTCCGTTTTTTCTGTGGCATCCACTGTCAGCGCGACATAAAAATCCCATTCCTTCAATGGCGTACGCAAAAAATCATTTTCAGTAATTTTTCGACTGCCATCTGTCTGCAATGCTTGTTTCACCTGCGTTTGCGAAACTGCATCTAGCCACTGTACAAATTGCTGTTTCATCTGAGCAATTTTTCTGAAAGATAGCCAGCGCCGTTCCGTTTCATTTTGTGTGGATCGATCACCAATTTTCCACCATTCCTCAGATTGCATGAGGCGAAATGTCCACCCTTCTGCTATGCCCCACTGTTTATCGGCAGATAATATGGAGCTACTACCGCGTGACATCCAGAACAATGGACGATCAATAATTTGCTTAATACTGTTTACCGCTTTGAAATCAACACCATCCGTTGCAAAAGGCAAAGGTCTACCTAAACGCGCAGCTAGCGTAGGAAAAATATCTTCAATCGTGATGGCGCGTTCGTCCAAAGACTTCGGCAACACCTTACCTTTATCCACCCAAAACATTGGCGTGCGTACAGCGCCTTCGCTGTAATGCGCTTTCCCACCTGCAAAACCACCATTACTGCCCGTGCGTTTTTCTGGCGCACCGTTATCACTGAGAAAAATAATGATGGTGTTGTCACGCTGCTCTGATTTATCTAAAGCTGCCAATAACTCAGCGACATTGCTATCCAAATGACGCAACATAGCTTGATATTTTTCATCATCGGATAAATGTTGATCCGCAACTTCTGGCGGTGGATAAAGTGGTCCATGCACCAGTGGTGTGGCATACAACATAAACCATGGTTTTGCTGTTTGTTTTAAGTCGATAATTTGATTACTCGCGTATTGCGTCAAAATATCTGGCAAATAACCTGAATACTGTTGCCATGTTCCGCGCTCATTTTGCAGCAAAGGATTTTCGTACACAGGAGCACGCACAACAGGCCGACCGTTTTGATCCGGCCCTTGTAAAAACCACTGATTGAGATAGCCAAAAAAAGAATCAAAACCTTGCGCCCACGGCATAGCATCTGCATTCACTTCGCCGATATGCCACTTGCCAACTAAATGTGTGCTGTAGCCCATATCGCGCAGCCACTCAGGCATAGTCACCACTTCCGGCGAAATACCTCTCGCTACCGGATGAAACCCCAAGCGCGCAGAAGCCTGCCCTGTGAGCAACGCAGCGCGACTAGCAGAACAAGTGCTGTCTGTATAAAAACGACTGAAGCGCATGCCCTGTGCTGCTAGCGCATTAATGCTAGGCGTATCTACAGCAGCTGCTGGTGTAAAACTGCGCAAATCACCCACGCCTAAATCGTCAGCCACAATCACTAACACATTGGGCGGTAACACATTGGACAGTGCGGTAGAATCTGCCAACGCAGGTTTTGCAATTAGCATCATCGCGCAAACAATCATCAACCATGTATTGCCACGGCAAAATTTCATCACTATTACCAAGTGCCTTGAATGAATAGCAACATTGAACGCAATCAGCAAAGCAAAAGCAATCGCACGCTGAATGCAATTGCCACCCTCTATCTGCTGATCACAATTACGGTCACAGCTTTCTCTCTTTATTTAACTTATATCCTGCAATGGCAAGGACCATTTCGCGATTTGTGGGAATTTGTCGATGACATTGAGCGGCAATTTGCTGGTCATTGGTCGATGGAATACTTATTGGATGCCTACGGCGGCGCACACAGAATTTTCATCCCAAAACTATTATTTTTTGCTGATTATTATTGGTTTAACGGCCGCAATGATTTAACCATCGCTGTTGCATTGCTGTGCCAATTATTCTATGGCTTCATCATTTGGAAAGCTGTGCAATCCAACAAAGCGTTTCAGGCTAGTGAAAAAGCCATTGTGTTGTGCTTATTTGCACTGGCTTTATTTAGTACTACACAAGTCAGTAATTTTTTGTATGCCATGGATGTGCAATGGTATATGTCCAATGCACTAGGTCTGCTCAGTTTATATTTTTTGGCGTTTAGTGGGCAGTCCTTCTGGCGCTGGTCGCCCGTTATTATTATTGGCATTGCCGCCGCTCTCTGCAATTTCACCGGTTTAATGCCTATTGTTGTCGCCATTATTACGCTTTTATTGCATCGCCAACGCACAATAAAGCATCACGCCATTCTGGTTGTTTTATTTGCCATCAGCTTCCTTTATGTACACAACGGAAAAAATTCCAGCAATATCGTTATCAGCTCACTGCAACACAGCAATAACATCCAACTATCACTCACCATTATCTTAAAGACACTCAAAGATATGGCAATCTATATTCCACGCTATTTATCTAGCCCTCTGTCACGCGAATGGCCGATTACAGGATATGGGTTGGCGTTAACAGGAATTAGCGCAACCTTGTATTACTGGTTTTTGTTTTACCGTAAAAACCACTCACTCAGTGCATGGCAAAAACTCTGCCTCTATATCTCTAGCTGCATCATCATTAGCGCAATTTTTACCGCGTTTGGACGCGTGATTTATCCCAACTCCGCTATTGCTGAACGCTACCAAACATTGGTGCTGCCTTGGCTGCCTGCGCTTTTTGGCATGCTATGGCCACACTGGCGCAATTCTCAGAGTCGTAATTTACTGCTAATAATATGGGCGATCGTATTTTTTTGTTATTTGCTGCCTGTACAAACTGTCAGCGCAAAAAACATGGTGATACAAAGCAGCCGCGTTAATTTATCGCACACTGCCGCACGAGCGGGTGTACTAGAAATGCCTTATGTACGGGCGACACTATCACATCCTCTGATAAAAAATAACATTAACTCTGTTAAAGAAAATGATACTTTTTTACGCAGTCATGCACTGGGGTATTTCCAACAACTTCCGCAATATGCATTGGGCAAAGCGGTTTCAGTACCAACAGGCACAACAAATTGCATCGGCACTACAACGCACAGCATTAATACAGAAGTGCAGGCTTGGATATTCGAAGGTCAATTAATGACGCCAGAAAATATTGCCGTCACCGACATTTTAGTCACGCAAAACCACACCATAAAAGGACTGGGCACACTGATTGGCTCTGACAATTCTTTCTTGCCGAAAACTTTACAGCCCGCAGAGCAAAGTCAATTTCGTGCATTTGCCAACATCAATAATCTCAACACGAATGAACCTATTCTTTTACTGGGCATAAAAAATAGCACAATCCTCTGCCAATACACCCTCTCACCCCGAAGTTAACGCTTGAGTTTTTTTAACGCCTTCTTCTGATTACTCTGAGGTTGTTTGTTTTTCTTTGAAACAGGAGAAAAAACAGCCAATGTTTCAATGTGCGAGGTTTGTGGAAACATATCTAGCATTCGCACAGAAGCCAAGGAAAACCCTCTACTCGCTAAAATATCAGCATCACGCACCAGCGTGGCTGGATTACAAGAGACATACACAATTCTCTCTACACCCTCTAAATTTACATAACGACAAAAGGTTTGTGCGCCATCTCGTGGCGGATCCAATAAAATTTTATTGACTTGCAGATAGCTTTTTTCACAGCTTTTTTGATTATCTAAATTACAGCGCACCCAATCAATATTGTTTAAGCCTTGTGATGTCGATTGCAGCTGTGCGCGCTCAACCATCGCTTCGCTAACCTCCAAAGCAGCTATACGCTCCACTTTTTTAGCCAGTGGCAGCGTGAAATTTCCCAGGCCACAAAACGCTTCTAATACTTTGTCGCTCAATGTTGGCTGCAAGGTTTTGATAACCTCATCTACCAACAAAGTGTTTACCGCTGCATTGGCCTGTAAAAAATCGCCAGGCACACAGGAAATATTTGCTCCCAATAAAGCGTTACGAACAACCAAGTTTTGATTTTTGCCGCAGAAATACTGAATGGAGTTTTTATCATCTTGCTGCACATAAACGGTAACTGCGTACTCAGCCGCTAGCCGCTGTAATAACATTTGGTCTTTCTCTTTCACAGCAGAAACCGTGCGCAGCAGTATACCGATACCGTTATCTGCTGCTAATAATTCGATATGCCCCAACTGTCTAGGCTGCGACCACTGCGATAAACACTCGCGCAAAGCGGGTAATAGTTTTTGTAACGCCGGCACCAAAACGGCGCAATGATTGATTTCAACAATCGCCTTGCTATGGCGCTGACGAAAACCCACGGCTAAATATTTGCGATCACTCGACCACTGGCAAGCAATACGCGCCCGACGGCGATATGACCACGACTCGGCAAATAACGGCTCTAGCCATTGGGCTTGAGCAAAACCTGCGATACGCGACAACTGCTCTTTCAATACTTGCTGTTTGCTGAGCAGTTGCGTGGCGTAATCCATGTGCTGTAAATCGCAACCGCCGCACTGCTGTGCGCATTCACAAGCTGGTGTGATGCGCTCAGTTGACGCATGAATAATTTCGGCGAGATCCGCTTCTACGCGATGACTGTATCTCTCTCGCTCGCGCACAGACACTTGCTCACCCGGTAGCGCACCATCCACCAGCCACGCCACACCATCCACACGCGCCACGCCGCGCAAATCATGAGATAAATGATCAATGGTTAAAGTTTTCACGCAACATCTCTCTCGTCTTTTTTAGCGACAAAAAAGCCCGCAGTTGCGGGCTTCTTCCGTCCAAGCAATAAAAAATTATTCCTTGGGATATACGCGGTAGTTAACACCCGCCAATCGTTCCAACACACGATGCACTTGGCAAGAATAACCAAACTCGTTGTCGTACCACAGGTACATCACAGCATGATTGCCTTTCACAATCGTCGCTTTTGCATCAAAGATACAGGCGTGACGCGAACCCACGAAGTCACTGGACACTACTTCGGTGCTGTTGGTGAAATCAATTTGCTTACGCAGCGGTGAATGCAAGGCCATGTGACGCATGTACTCGTTCAATTCTTCAACCGTAGTATCTTTTTCCAACTCCAAGTTGAGAATAGCCATAGAAACATTCGGAATTGGCACGCGAATCGCATTACCTGTCAGCTTGCCCGCCAATTCTGGCAGAGCTTTGGCAACGGCTTTTGCTGCACCCGTTGAAGTGATAACCATGTTCAACGGCGCACTACGACCACGGCGCTCCGCTTTGTGATAGTTATCAATCAAGTTTTGATCATTGGTGTACGCGTGTACAGTTTCAATATGACCTGCTTTCACACCAAACTTATCGTTGATGGCTTTCAGCGCAGGAACAACGGCGTTGGTGGTGCAAGATGCCGCAGAAATAATTTTGTCATCTTGAATCTGATCATGATTCACACCGAATACAATATTTTTGATATCGCCTTTCGCAGGAGCAGTGAGCAACACTTGGCTGACACCTTTGGCTTTCAAGTGTTTTGACAAGCCCGCTTCGTCGGTCAATTTTCCGGTGTTTTCAACAATAATGGCATTGTTGATGCCGTATTGCGTGTAATCGATCTCTTCTGGCTTATCGGCATAAATGATTTTGATTTCATTGCCGTTAGCGATGAAGCTGTTGGTTTCTTCGTCGACGCGAATCGTGCCTCTAAAAGGTCCGTGCACAGAATCACGGCGCAACAGCGAAGCGCGTTTTTCCAAATCGCCATCGCCTTTACCTTTGCGCACAACGATAGCGCGCAGGCGCAACACATCGCCGCCGCCTGCTTTTTCGATCAACAAACGCGCCATCAAACGACCGATACGGCCAAAACCGTACAACACCACATCGCGCGGCGCAGGAATGGGTTTGACATCTGTGCCAATAGCTTCTGCCAATTCGCGCTTAACAAAATCTTCCACCGACAAACCGCCGCTGTCTTTCATAAATTCAACCGCAATGCGACCGACATCAACATGCGCGCGACCGAGATTCAGCGCAGCAATCGCTTTCACGATAGGAAAAGTATTGAATTCGGACAGCTCATTGTTTTCGATCTGGCGCACAAAACGGTGCGCTTTCATGATGTCGATAACAGAACGGCTATAGAGTTGCTGACCGTAGATGTAGGTGTTCACATTGTGTTCGCGATACAATTTTCCGATCAACGGAATCATGTCTTCTGCCAACGCCTCGCGTTGTTTCCAATCAGAGAAATAATCAGCGGGTTTCGGGCGTTTTTGTTCTTCGGCCATTGCGCAACACCTGTGGTCAGAGGTTAAAAAGAGGCGTTATTATCGTGGTTCGCCGGAGGGGCTGCAACTTGTAGCGCCCTGTTTTTATTCATTTTTTTACCCAAATAGCCAGCACCCAAAGGATACTTCCATGCTTGAGACAACATTGCCATCACTGCTCCCTCAGGTTTTACAACTGGCGCGCGAAGCGGGCGACGCCATCATGGCGATCTACAACACTGCTGATTTTGGCGTGGATATGAAAGCCGATAATTCGCCGCTTACCAAAGCCGATCTCGCGGCACACGCGATTCTTGAGCCAGGTTTGCTCGCACTAACGCCAGAAATTCCTGTGCTTTCCGAAGAAGGAAAATTGCCAGATTGGGCAACGCGCCAGCAGTGGCAACGCTATTGGATTATTGACCCGCTCGATGGCACAAAAGAATTTATCAAACGCAACGGCGAATTCACCGTCAATATCGCACTCATCGAAAATGGAGAACCTGTTTTAGGGGTGGTGCATGTGCCTGCACTCAATATCGGCTACAGCGGCATTAAAAATAATGGCGCATTCAAATACGAAAATGGTGAGAAAAAGCAATAAAAACTCGCTCTCTGGACGCAAGAAAAAATGAGCCTGTTGCGGTTGTCGCCAGCCGCTCTCACGGTGCAGATGCCGTGGATACGCTACTAGAAAAATCAAAACAGCACACGGTGAGATTACGCTAAAAAATATGGGAAGCTCACTCAAACTGTGTTTAGTGGCTGAAGGTGCAGCCGATATTTATCCGCGTTTAGCACTGACTTCTGAATGGGATACCGCTGCCGCACAGGCGGTGGTTGAAGCAGCAGGCGGCCAAGTATTAACCGACAAGCTCGACATCATGCGTTACAACACGAAGGACGATATTTTGAATCCATTTTTCTATGTGATTGGCGACACGCAATACGATTGGCGCGCGCTGCTATAAAACGCGCACAACTACAAAAATCGCACCAACTCTCGTGCCGCACTGTAGGGGGTGATCTGACCAACCACCAGCTCACCCTGCAGCACGGGCAAACGCGCTGCAAAAGCAGGATTTTGCTGTAATCGCTGATCAATCATTTCATGCAGCAATTTTTTCATCCATTCCACATTTTGTTGTGAGCGCTTATTGGCAAATGCCCCTGCATCACAACTAGCCGCGCAATAATCGACAATCATTTTCCACACCGCATCAATACCTTGATGTTGCAGTGCAGAGCAACACACCACACGCGGTTGCCAATACTCTGGATGTTTCAGCAACTTGAGTGCATTGCGATAATGGCCGCGCGTTTGTTCCGCAAAAACAGCCGCCTCACCATCCGCTTTGTTGACGACTAAACCATCTGCCAACTCCATAATACCGCGTTTAATGCCCTGCAATTCATCACCTGCATTGGGCAGCATCAACACCAGAAAAAAATCGACCATGCTGGCGACTTCGTATTCTGACTGCCCCACACCTACAGTTTCCACGATGATGACATCGTAGCCCGCCGCTTCACACAACAACATCGTTTCGCGTGTTTTGTGTGCCACACCGCCGAGCGAGCCCTCAGAAGGTGATGGTCGAATAAATGCTTCATTACGGCGCGACAATTCTTCCATGCGTGTTTTGTCACCGAGAATACTGCCGCCCGCAACAGGCGAGCTGGGATCAACGGCCAGCACCGCCACTTTTTTTCCCTGCGCAATCAAATGCAAACCAAACGCTTCAATGAATGTCGATTTGCCGACACCGGGCACGCCAGTAATACCAATGCGCACGCTTTTTCCAGAATGCGGCAATACGGTTTCTAATAAATGTTGCGCCTGCTCGCGATGATCATCGCGTTTACTTTCAATCAAAGTGATGGCTTTTGCCAATGCGCGACGATTACCCGTATACAGCGCATCAACATCTACAGGAATAGCGATCATTTTCACAAACTCTCTCGAAACCGTTTCCAATCAAATGCAGCACCCGGATCCGTTTTTCTATCAGGCGCAATATCGCAATGACCAACGATACGATTCATTGCGATGGAGGGAAAATTCTGCCTGATTTTTTTCGTCAGCCATTGTAGCGCAGCATACTGCTGATCTGCATAAGGAATGCTGTCAGCGCCCTCTAACTCAATACCAATGGAGTAATCATTACAATTTTCTTTGTCACACCATTGTGAAACACCAGCATGCCACGCGCGATGATTTAACGAAACATATTGTGTGATTTCACCGCAACGCTTGATAAAAAAATGTGCGGATACGCGCAAGTTACGCAGTTGATCAAAATAAGGATGTGCGTCGCAATTCAATGTATTGCTAAACAATGCGTCAACATAATCACCACCGAATTGTTCTGGCGGTAGGCTGATGTTGTGTATGACTAATAAATCAACAACCGCATTCTGTGGGCGCTCATTAAAATTTTCAGAAGGTAAATGGCGCACACCTTGCAGCCATCCTTCCTTAAAATCCAAAGCTTTCATTGGCGTGGTGTGGATGTTGGCAACAACGGCGCAAGAGCAGGCATTACTTCCAAATGTCCATCATAAAAGGCCGTTTGTAATGCTGCGGTGCTGCAACACTCCAACGCGGCATTGTGTGTATCGAGTAGTGCTGTACACCAACCATCAGAGAACTCTACGGCTAACACACGCCCATCTTCACTGCGCAGCCAAGCCCCCACTTCAAACGGCTCACCTTGCTGTGGCATTTCACCCACAGCCGGCCACACAACGGGCTGTTCTGCTAGATCAACGGTGTGGCCACTTTTCATCAGACTAAGATGAACGGCTTGTAAGCGCTCCAGCAGCGCACTATAGGTTTGCCGCGCGCATCCCAAACTGTCGAAACCTTTGCGCAACTCCTGCAATAAGCTGGGAATGCTTTGCATTATTTGCTGACGAGCTTGCCTATCCTGCTCAGGTTGTACAGACGCCAATAAAGCATCAACTACCGCTAATGCATTCAGCCATGCAGTCGAGGCGGTACCCTCTCGCCAATGGATGTTCATTAACAAGGTGAGCCAGTAGTTGTATACGATTTCAACCACAACAGGCGGCCACAAATTCTGCTCTGTACGGCTTGCCAGCAGCTGCTCCACTTCAGTACGCACCGTGAGTACCTGTAAAGATAAACGCGTACTTGCAACCGCAGTAGAGACATCTTTTTGCAGGCGGTGGCGCAACTGCTGCAAATAATCCAAGAGTGCTTGCCACTCAGGCATTGGCGATGATGAGCCATGCACAAGCTGCTTCGCTAATTCTGCCGCTAACTCGCAGCAGCGCTCCGGCACTATGCCTTCCAACCCAAAACTATCCTGCCAACCTGGCGCCCAGTGCATCCATTCCGATAATGCTTTGCGCGCTGGATGTGCATGATCGACAAACGATTCATCACAAGCCGCTTGCAACAAAGGCCCTGCAAGCAAACACAGCATTTTTCTTGCTGGCAAAGGCGTACTACTTTCTGTTTCTCGCACATGCTCGGCAAGCCAAGAAAACAGCGTAGTCACACGCTGACTATCCAATAAAAATTGCACACGCACATAATCTTCAGCAAGTGCCGCAGCGGCCACAGATTCTGCCAGTGACTGTACTCGCTCTACTGTGCGCGGCGGTGCAATCAAAGCCAAAGCTGTTGCAGAAGGCTGATGCGTTTTTTCCAGCGGTTCCCACCACTCAGGCATTGCCACTGGCTCTCCCTTAGCATCCGTCGCCCCACGCAGTTGCAAAGCAGCAAACAAAGCGCTCTGCAACTGCGCAGAAAACTGCGGCAAACCCTCAATAAAAACTTGTGCCAGCCGGTAGCGCACTCGTAACGGTGCACGGATATCGGACAGCAAGAGAAAAAATAAACGCGTCAGCGTGTGTGGCGTGAATGGGCATTCAAACACCGTCACTGTACCGCCTGTTTGCTGTATCCAAGCAGCCACTAAGCGTCCTATATCTATCGCTTGTGATTGGTACAGCGCGCGCACAACGCCATCAGCGTCGGCAAAGTACAGCAGTGTGCGTGCACGCGTGGCAGCGTTACTGCCGCCGACAACCCATTCTTCTTTAGGGTTCTGACAACGCAACCACAACTGACTGAGGTAACTATCAATAAAAGATCGGCGCGCGCGACGCAATTCACAACACAACGCAGTGCGTTCTCTGGCAGCCAACATATTTGATTCACACACATCAAAAACATGGCGCAGTTGATCGTGTAAATAAACGCTGGCTACAGCAAACCAGTGTTGTTGAGAGGATGTTTTTTTTGTTGATTCAGCGATTGATGCCACCATCGTTGCGCGCCTTCACCGGTGTTATTGGCTGAACAGAAACTCAGGACAGCATAAGCGAAGAGCGCGCCGAGGTCACTGCATCAAATCGTCAATATTGTCATCTTCTGGGTTGCTGTGCCCAGTGTCATCACCTGTGGTTTTAGCGCGTACCTGTAACCAGCCATCACGGGTATAGGCATACGGATCCAGTGCAGCATCCTTGATAGTGTCTTCCACACCCAACAGTGATTCGCGTGTGCTAATGGCTGAAGTTACACCGGAAAGACTACGGCGATCACTGTGAGGGTTGCTGTAAATAATTTCGTTGCGAAAGGCAGTATCGGCCACTTCACCTATGCCATCGCGAACAGTTGAAGGCCCATACAAGGGCAACACCAAGTAAGCGCTATTTTTCCAACCCCAACGCGCCAGCGTTTCACCAAAATCTGTCTTAGCAAAACGGCGCTGTTTCTCACCGGTAAGATCAAACACACCCAAGATGCCCGCTGTTGAGTTAAGCACTACCCTAGAAAAAGAATAAAAACTGGGTAGTGGTTTTGCCTGCAACGCGTAATTGACCGTGCTAGACATATCGTCCAAGTTGTTAAAAAAGTTTCTTACACCCGTGCGTACTGGCTGCGGCGTAATGGCTCGATAGCCCTCGGCAACTGGCTTCATAACATAAGCATCGGCTTTGTCATTAAATTGATACACCGCGCGATTCATCGGCTCCAAAGGGTCACGAGAATTACTGCTTGCACAAGCCGTCAGTAGAGGTAAAAAACTGAATAACAATGCTAATTTTATTTTTCCAGCTGTCATGGTTGCATTTCCATCATGTCTTTTAACAGGCTATCAATACCATACACTCGCGCCAAACTGAGCATATCGTCCTTCATACCGCGCACCAATAAACGCTTACCGTGGTGCTGCAATTGGCGCTGCAAATCCAACATTGCCGCCAGCAACAAAGAATCTGTAAAAGCCAGCGCACTGATATCGAGATGCAAAACTTCTTCTGTCTGTAGTTTCTTTGGCAGCGCTAATAATTCACGCAACAGCGGCGTGCTGTCACGCATACCCAGCTCTCCTTGCACACGAAATTGATTGACTGACAATGCTTCCAACATCACAAAAACCGTTTGAACTATTGCGCAGGCTGCGCATTTTTATTGCGCAAAGATTGAATTAAGCCAGCCATTCCGCCTTTATTGATTTCTTCGGCAAATTGATTGCGGTATACCGTTACCAAGCTAGCACCTTCAACCACGACATTAAACACCTTCCAACCTTGATCCGTGTTATACAAAACATAATCAATTTTGACTGGCTGCTGGCCACCATCCATTGCGACAGAAGTTTTTACTGTGGCTTGCCGACCTTCGTTTTCCATCAAGGTATCTGGGCTGATATTCACCTTGACATGACGATAACGCAGCATGGTGGTGTAGTAAGTGCGAGTCAGCAATACTTGAAATTCATTGCTCAGCGCCGTCTTTTGCTCTGGTGTTGCAGTGCGCCAGTATCGGCCCACTGCCAAAGCCGTCATGCGCGAGAAATCAAAACGAGGCAACACTAATTTTTCTACAGCAGAACGCACTTCATTGGTGTTACTACCATCTTCTTTCAACAATTCCGCACGCACAGATTCTGATGTGCTGCTAACAATCGAAATAGGCGTTTCATTGGCTTGCGCGTGAAAACTCAAAGCCAATGTCGCTGCCAATACTGCTTTCAACCATGCACGCATTATCTTCACTCCTTATCAAGGATTTGTTGCGGGTGCAGCGCTCTGGCTCACCGGCTTTTCTGCCATGGAAGTCATGAACTTACCAATCAGCTGTTCTAGCACCAAGGCTGAAGATACCAAAGTAAATTTATCACCCGGCTTTAATGTTTCTTCATCGCCACCTTGCGTGACACCGATGTACTGCTCGCCCAACAAACCGGAAGTAAGAATTTCCGCACTGGCATCGTGGCTAAACTGATACGACGCATCCATAGTCAATGCAACATGCGCACGGTAAGTTTCTTTATCCAAACTAATATCGGCAACACGCCCCACCACAACACCGGAAGACTTTACAGGCGCCTTTACTTTTAAGCCGCCAATATTGTCAAAATCAGCATAGAGCGTGTAAGTGGCACCACCGCTACTGCCCGTAAGGTTCGCCACTTTCAAAGATAAAAATGCAACAGACAATAAGCCAATTGCGACGAATACGCCTACCCACAAATCAATGGTTGCCCTTTTCATTCTTCAACAACACCCTTTATCAAAGTAATTCCTAAAACATAAACGCTGTAAGCACGAAATCCATCGCCAAAATGACTAAAGCGGATGTCACCACGGTGCGCGTTGTCGCCGCTGACACACCCGCTGCTGTAGCGTCGGCATCATACCCCTCAAACACAGCAATCAAAGTGACGGCTAGGCCAAAAAATAAGCTTTTAATCAAGCCGTTGATGACATCGTCGTGTAAATCCACAGCGTTTTGCATCTGCGCCCAGTAAGAACCTTGATCTAAACCGATCATCTCCACACCGACAAAATAACCACCAATAATACCCATGACATTAAACAGCGCTGTCAGTATAGGTAGCGAAAACAAACCGGCCCAAAAGCGCGGCGCAATCACGCGCGCCAATGGATTCACGCCCATTACCGCCATCGCGTCTAATTGTTCGGTGGCTTTCATCAAACCGATTTCCGCCGTCATCGCTGACCCAGAACGACTGGCAAACAGCAGCGCAGCCAACACAGGACCCAACTCACGCAATAGTGACAGCGCAACCAGCGTACCCAGCGCATCGGCTGAACCAAAACGCACTAAAGTGTTGTAACCCTGCAAACCCAACACCATGCCGACGAACAAACCCGACACAATAATGATGATGAGTGAAAGCACACCGGCGTAAAAAATTTCACGAATCAGCAGTTGCGGACGTAAAAATAATTGCCCCGACTGCAATACCACTGCTGCTAAAAACCGGCTGGCAAAACCCAGTTTCCACAATGTATTAATAAACCACGCTCCCAAAGCGCGCAGCGTGTTCAAGCCACCACTCGGCAAGTTGCGATCTTCAGCCATGCCCACTTTTCCCCAACTGCTTCTCCAAACCAAAATCCTGCGCCACACTGGTTTTTGCAGGGAAGGAAAACTGCACTGGGCCATCTGCAGCGCCGCGTACAAACTGCGCGACCCAAGGGTCGGTAGAACTCAACACTTCCTGTGGCGTGCCTGACGCCACAATCTCTCCGTGTGCCATGAAATACACATGATCGGCCAGTTCCAATGAATGATGCATATCGTGCGTCACCATGATGGCTGTTGTGCCCAGCGCTGCGTTAATGCGCTTGATGAGATGCGCAATGACGCCCAAAGAAATTGGGTCCAAACCGGTGAATGGTTCGTCGTACAACATCAGTGCCGGATCCAAAGCAACTGAACGCGCCAAGGCCACGCGACGAGCCATCCCGCCAGACAGCTCTGATGTTTTCATGTCTTGTGTGCCGCGCAAACCGACTGCCGACAGCTTCATCAACACCAAATCGCGAATCACACTTTCAGGTAAATCAGTGTTTTCGCGCAGTGGAAAAGCCACATTGTCGAAAACGGACAAATCGGTAAACAGCGCACCGAACTGGAACAACATACCCATCTTGCGACGAAAGCGGTACAGCGCCTTGTTGTCCATTTGATCCACGCGCTCGCCGCCGACAGTCACTTCGCCGCGTTGTGGTCGCTGTTGACCAGCTAGCAATCTCAATAGCGTGGTTTTGCCACAGCCGCTGCCACCCATCACTGCAACCAATTTGCCCTTAGGGATGGAAAGATTGATGTTGGTGAGAATAGGCCTTTCACCATAAGCAAAGGCTACATTCTTGATGTCGATAAAAGATGCTGCTGTCACGAACTTGCTGCCGTATTAACAGGAAGGCGCATTGTATCGGCTCGCTGTGTACTGTCCAAATATCATGGCTGATCTCTCTTTGCCGCTTTCGCAAACCCTATGCGAAACGGAATGTGTATCCACTCCGGCATCAAGCGTTTGAAGATTTCAAAAATGTACGCGTCTGGTCCAATCAAGACACGCATACGATTATTTTTCACGGCTTTGATCACTTTTTTAGCTAGCACTTCTGGCGACTTTCCAAAACGCGCCACCAAATCCGCCACGCGTTGTGTGTCTTTATCCACACCAGAATGCGCCATTGTGGCGTTCATAATATTGGTGCGAATCGCGCCCGGATGAATGCTGGTTACGCCGATGTTGTAGCGCACCAACTCCACGCGCAGTGTTTCACTAAAAGTTTTTACGGCAGATTTACTCATGGAATACGCGCTTTGATTGGGAAAGCCGAGAAAGCCCGCCATGCTAGAGGTGTTGACGATATGCCCTTCACCCTGTTTTTTCAGATACGGTAGAAAATAATGACAACCGTAGATCACACCCCATAAATTGATACCCAGCACGAAAT
The DNA here is from genome assembly GCA_041395665.1 of Pseudomonadales bacterium. Taxonomy (NCBI): domain Bacteria; kingdom Pseudomonadati; phylum Pseudomonadota; class Gammaproteobacteria; order Pseudomonadales; species Pseudomonadales bacterium. Next base: position 47,640 of record JAWLAB010000003.1, on the reverse strand, counting down.
CCCAATCCGCCATCGTGTGATTTTCAAAACTTTTATTAACAGTGACACCCGCATTGTTAAACAGCAGATGAATCGCGCCGTGTTGCTGTTCCACTTCTTCCGGCAACGCCGCCATACGATCGCGATCTGCCACACTCGCCACATGCACACTCGTGCGAACTTGGGTACTGGCTACTAACTGCACGGTTTCTTGCAGCCCTGCTTCATTGATATCCACTAGAGCCAAATGGCAGCCCTCCGCCGCCAACGCTTGCGCCAAAGCACGGCCAATACCGCTACCCGCGCCTGTCACTACTGCCACTTTGTTGTTCAAGTCTTTCATGCACGCTCCTGTCTTATCTGTAACAATGCGCTCCCGCCAAAATGCCGTGAAGTGACTATGCACCGCATCCAACATCTGCAATCGGACATCATCGCACAAGTGCGCGCAGCACTGGCAGAGGATATCGGCACCGGCGACATCACCGCACAACTCATTCCTGCCAAACAAACAGGGCAAGCACGCGTTATCACCCGCGAACCGATGATTATGTGCGGCAAAGCGTGGGTGGATGAGGTTATGCGCCAAGTCGACGCCAGTATTCGTGTGGAATGGAAAGTCAGTGAAGGAGAACTGGTGGATGGCGACAGTGCTCTATTCACGCTTCACGGCTCTGCGCGCAGCCTGCTCACCGCCGAGCGCACTGCCCTCAACTTTCTGCAATTACTAGCTGGCACTGCAAGCACTTGCCGCCGCTACGCCGACATCGTTGCCGGTACTAGCGTGCGTTTGCTGGATACACGCAAGACCATCCCAGGTCTGCGCACCGCACAAAAATACGCGGTCACGATTGGTGGCTGCCACAACCATCGCATCGGTTTGTACGATGCATTTCTCATCAAAGAAAACCATATCGCCGCCTGCAACGGCATTGCCGCCGCTGTGCAGCAAGCACGCATCATTGCACCGAATAAACCCGTTGAAGTGGAAGTTGAAAACTTTGATGAACTCGATCAAGCGTTACATGCAGGCTGTGAGGTCATCATGCTGGACGAATTCTCAATGGATGATATGTGTAAAGCTGTGAAACACACAGCGGGCAAGGCACTCTTGGAAGCCTCAGGCAATATCAACGATGAGAACCTTCGTGCTACCGCTGAAACCGGTGTCGATTTCATTTCCATTGGTGGGCTGACAAAACACTGCCGCGCCATTGATTTATCCATGCGTTTTTTCTGAAAGTAGACCCGTTATCATTGCTGCTGAAATTTTAGAGAAGGACTTTTCCATGCGCCAAATCACACAACATTTTTTGCTGGTCATTAGCCTACTCTTTGCACCTGTTGTATTGATCAACACAGTCGTGGCGCAGGAAACTTTGCGAATTGGTATTTCTCCTGACTATCCACCACTGGTATTCAAGCAAGAGGGGCAATTAACCGGCATCGAAGTTGCTGCAGGCGAAACCATCGCACTGCAACTTAACCGCAAAGCAGAATTTGTTGAATTGCCATTCAACCAACTCATCCCTGCACTGCAAGCAGGAAAAATCGACATCGTTATGTCTGGCATGTCGGCCACACCAGAGCGCAGCCGCTTGGTTGATTTCAGTGACACTTATCTCAACGCAGGTCAGATGGCCATAATTCGTTATGCTGATGCAGGTCGCCTAGGCTACAAAGGCACGCTATTTCGTCCAGGCGCGCGCGTGGCTGTTATCAAAAAGACTACCGGAGAAGACTTTGCTAACAGCACTTTACGCAATGCAGAAATTTCACACTGCGATTCAATTAGAGAAGCACTCGCCAAACTCAAAAGTGGCAGCGTCGACTTTGTCATCCATGACGCAGCAACCAGCTGGTCTCTTTCCACTGACTTATCGCACCAAGAGTTTATGAGCCTCAATACAGAGCTAACGGATGAAAAACTCGCTTGGGCGGTCAACAAAAATAATGGCCGTCTATTGCAAGCTGTTAATCAGCAGCTTGCCATCATGAAAAAAAATGGCATGTTGCGCGCCATTATCAACAAATGGATTCCTGTCACTGTTGAAGTGCAAACTGCAACTCCAACACCAACCAGTGCAGCCGACAGCGAAGCCTCTCAAGTTCAATCCTCTTCCATCAACCGTGGTACTCGATAATGATCTCCAACTCTTTTTTTCGTCTCGCTTTGCTATCCATAGTGTTGGCAACTACTGCCTGCTCAACCACCAATCGTGACAATGTAAAAACTTACAGCACCGAAGCCAGCGCTGATTTTTCTGATACAAAAACTTATCGCTGGGATTTTTCTGGCATGGAAAGCACAGTGCCGGAAGGTGGCCACACGCAAGAATTTAATCGTGTTGTCTGCGAGCATGTTGATATGTTGATGAACGATCGCGGGTTCAAGCGTGTTGCGCAAGGTGATGCGGATATCACTTTGGATTACCGTGTTGTAGTGACGCAAGAAGAAGCCGTGGAAGATAGTACGGCTGACATCGACAACACTGCTGAAACCGACAACGACTACGGTTTACGCTGGACTTTCGATAAAGACGAATTACCTGCCTTCCAAGGGCTGCAAGCACCCAAAGATCAAACAACGCTATACCGTCGTGGCACTTTGCACATTGCCGCTTTCAACTCACAAGGACAGGCAATTTGGCACAGCTCTTCCACTCGCATTCTGGAAGGTCGCTCTAACGAGGCAGAACGCCGTGCAGCATTGCGTATTGCCGTTGATAAAATTATGAAAACTTTTCCAGTTGAGCCAGAAGTTCAACAATAAACGAAACAGCTAACACGGGCAGCGTTTAATGCTGCCCTCTTCTCCACCGTAACGACTGTTTTGACAGTGGCGAAAATACTCTCGCTCCGACATCACTGGTGCATCGGCATGATGTAATTTCATGTGCGCAACATACTGCGGATAATCACCCACACCCACCATCAAACGCGCTGTCTGCGCGACTTTCTGCAACATCATAGCTATGGCATTTTTATTCATGCCACACTTATTCATGCCACACTGCCTCTTCGCGCCAAGCGTGATCGGTGCGCCATACCACTAAGGATTCATTGGCGGTCACCGCTGGGTGTTGATGCGCACGCCAAATCGTTTTTACAGCACAGAACAACATTGTTATCACCACTGCAATAAACAGCAGTGCCATCACGGCATCGACATAATTATTGAAAACGATTTGTTCCATCTGCTGCACAGTTTTAGCGGGGGCCAAAACTTCATTGCGCGCCAAAGCGGCTGAAAATTTTTCCGCTTGTGCTAGGAAGCCTATTTTCACATCCGATGAAAAGATTTTCTGCCAGCCTGCCCACAGAGTGACCAACAACACTCCCGCCGCAGGCAGCGCCGTGACCCACACGAAGCGTGTTTTTTTCATGCGTACCAAAACAACAGTAGCGAGAATTAATGCCATACCCGCCAACATTTGATTGGCTATGCCAAACAACGCCCACAAACTATTGATGCCACCAAAAGGATCGGTAACGCCTTGATACAAAAACCAACCCCACGCACCAACAGCTAAACCGGTAGCCAAAATATTAGCCATCCAAGATCGCGTGTTACCCAATGCAGGCACAACATTACCTAAAAAATCTTGAATCAGAAAACGACAAACACGCGTTCCTGCATCCAATGTCGTCAAAATAAATAACGCTTCAAATAAGATGGCAAAGTGATACCAAAACGCCATCATCGATGCACCACCCGTTATATCGGAGAGAATTTTTGACATACCCACCGCAAAAGTTGGTGCGCCACCGGTGCGCGACAACACAGACTGCTCGCCCACATTCTGTGCCAGCTGCGACAACATCTCTGGTGTCAGCACAAACCCCCAACTGCTAATGGTCTGCGCTGCTGACTCCACGCTCGTGCCAATCACCGCCGCTGGGCTGTTCAGTGCGAAATAAACGCCGGGATCCAACACGCAGGCGGCAATCATCGCCATCACCGCGACAAAAGATTCCATCAGCATTGCGCCGTAACCAATGGCGACGATATGCGATTCTCGCTCCAACATTTTTGGTGTAGTGCCAGAGGCGACTAGCGCGTGAAAGCCACTGACAGAACCACAGGCGATAGTGATAAATAAAAATGGAAAGAGCGAACCGGCAAACACAGGACCTGTGCCATCCACAAATTGTGTGATCCCTTGCATTTTCAATGGTGGCGCAACAATCACGATGCCGATTGCCAAAGCCACGATGGTGCCAATTTTTAAGAAAGTGGATAAATAATCGCGCGGCGCAAGCAATAACCACACAGGCAAAACTGCTGCAATAAATCCATAAATAATTAATCCCAGTGCGAGTGTTTCACCTTTCAAATTAAAAGTAGCACTCAGCACAGGATGTGCAGCTGCCCAATGGCCGCCGTACAGTGCCAGCATCAAAAAAATAAAACCAATCAGCGAGACTTCACCCACTTTGCCTGGACGAAACCAACGCGAATAAATCCCCATAAATAACGCAATAGGAATAGTGAGCAGTAAAGTCGATACCGCCCAAGGGCTACCGATCAAGGCTTTCACCACCACCATGCCCAGTACAGCCAACAAAATCACCACGATGGCCAAAATTCCCACCATCGCCACCGTGCCAGCCGTGCTACCCATTTCCATGCGTATTATTTCGCCCAATGAGCGACCATCTCTGCGCGTGGAAATAAACAAAATCATGGCATCTTGGATTGCGCCCGCTAAAACCACGCCTAACAAAATCCACAAAGTACCAGGGAGATAACCCATTTGCGCAGCTAGCACTGGCCCTACTAGAGGCCCAGCACCGGCAATTGCAGCGAAATGATGGCCAAACAACACGCCTTTATGTGTCGGCACATAATCCAATCCATCGTTGTGGCGTTCTGCAGGTGTTAAGCGGCGATCATTGAGTTCCATCACGCGCGTTGCAACAAAACGCGCATAAAAACGATAAGCGATGGCATAAGTACAAATGGCGGCGATCACCAACCACAAAGCATTAACGGTTTCGCCTTGCGATAAAGCCAACACACCAAAAGCTGCCGCGCCCAATAAGGCCACAGACATCCATATCAGCCATTGTTTCATTTTTATTTCCTATCTTTTATTTTCTATTTTTTAACTAGACAAGCACTAAATTATCGCGATGGACTAATTCTTCGCTGCTTAAATAGCCTAATTCTTCAGCAATAGCAGCCGTTGTTTTTCCGATAATTTTTTTTGCATCTTCCGCACGATAGTTAACCAATCCATGAGCAATTTCATTACCCTCTTGATCGAGGCAAATCACCATGTCGCCGCGCTGAAAATCACCACGCACAGCAGTAACCCCCACAGGCAACAAACTTTTTCCCTGACTGCGCAACACATTGACTGCACCGGCATCCAACACCAATTCGCCGCGCATTTGTAACTGCCCCGCCAACCAGCGCTTGCGTGCCGCCATCGGCTTTTCATCCGCCACCAACAAACTGGCCGGCGTTGTTTCGTCATGCAAAGTACGCAACAGGGATTGACGGCGACCACTGGCAATAATGGTGTGGCAGCCAGAACTCGCCGCCAATTTTGCTGCGCGAATTTTGGTGCTCATACCGCCGCGCCCTAAACGACCGCCGACGCCACTGGCCATACTCTCTAAACTTTCGTCATTGGCAGGCGCGCGCGCAACGAGCTGTGCATCACTATGGCTGCGCGGATCTTTATCAAACAAGCCGTCTTGATCGGTAAGAATGATGAGCAAATCCGCTTCAACGAGATTGGCCACCAGCGCCGCCAAAGTATCGTTATCACCAAAACGAATTTCGTCTGTCACCACAGTATCATTTTCATTAACGACAGCAATCGCACCCAACTCAATTAAAGTTTGCATGGTGCTGCGCGCATTCAAATAACGCTCACGATTCGATAAATCGTCGTGATCTAAAAGAATTTGTGCAGTGTGAATATTGTATTGATGAAAACAAGATTCATAGGCTTGTACCAAACCCATCTGCCCAATCGCCGCCGCCGCTTGTAATTCATGCAGTGCTTCGGGACGATTTTTCCAACCTAAGCGACTCATGCCTTCGGCAACCGCGCCGGAAGACACCAGCACCACTTCAATGCCGCGCTGACGCAACTCGACGATTTGTTCTACCCAATGTTGAATGCTATCGCGATCTAAACCACGACCATCATCTGTTAGTACAGCGCTGCCAATTTTAATCACCCAGCGCTTAGCTTCCTGTACTTCTGCTCTCACACCACGACCTTTTTATTTCTGTTTTTATTTATTGAACATAATGGACTTCGACATCGCCGTCATCCCAATCTTCGTCCCAATCGTCGTCATCGTCATCCGTTTTTTGCAGACGCGCACGACGACGCGCTTCTGCCAACTGCGCAATCGCTTCACGCGATTCTTCTTGCATCGCCTGTTGAATCGCCAATTCTTCACGCGCCAACTCAGGATTTTCTTGCTGCATTTCGCGCTCAAGTTCGATGTGCGACATGATGGCTTCGCACAAATCTTTCGTACCTTCGCCCGCTGCGGCGATGATCGAAAAATGCGGCATTTTTTTCGTCAGCTTCAATCGTTTGTATAATTTTTTGCAAAACGCTTCGCGTTCATCTTCTGGAATCAAATCCAATTTATTCAGCACCAACCAACGCGGGCGTGCCGCCAATGTCGGACTAAATGCTTTCAGCTCTTTTTCAATGGCGCGAATGTTATCGAATGGATCAGAGCCATCGGGTGGCATCACATCCACCAAATGCAGTAACAAACGCGTGCGCGTGAGGTGCTTCAAAAAGCGGATGCCTAAACCAGCGCCTTCAGCCGCGCCTTCGATCAAGCCTGGAATATCTGCCACCACGAAGCTGCGCATTTTGCTGACGCTGACCACACCCAAGTTCGGCACTAAAGTCGTGAACGGATAATCCGCCACCTTGGGGCGCGCAGAAGAAATGGCGTGAATCAGGGTGGATTTACCGGCATTGGGCAAGCCGAGTAGACCGACATCCGCCAGCACTTTCAATTCGAGGCGCAAGTTGCGCATCTCGCCAGGCTGCCCCGGCTTGGTTTGACGCGGCGCGCGATTGACGCTGGATTTGAAGCGCGCATTGCCGATACCGTGAAAACCGCCTTGCGCCACAAGCAAGCGTTGGTTGGCTTGCGTCAAATCGCCCAAGACCTCGCCGGTGTCTTCGTCGATAACGGTTGTACCCACAGGCACATCCAGCACCAAATCTTCACCACCGTGCCCAGTGCAGTTGGCACCGCGACCCGACTGACCATCTTTCGCGCGATGGCGGCGCTGATAGCGGTAATCCACCAAGGTATTGAGCGATGCATCGGCGCGCAGATAGACGCTGCCGCCGTCACCGCCATCACCGCCATCTGGGCCACCGAAAGGCACATATTTTTCACGACGGAAGCTCATGCAGCCATTGCCGCCCTTGCCCGCGTGAACGGCGATAGGTGCTTCATCAACAAATTTCATCGGGAAATATCCAGCTTGCTGCGCTTTTCACTCAAGAGACGCGCTAGATTAAAACAAAAAAGCCCCGCATGGCGGGGCTTTGTCGAGCAAGAAACCTTGATTAAGCAGCGATGATGCTGACAAAACGGCGGTTGTGCTTGCCTTTTACTTCAAATTTTACTTCACCGTCTGCTTTTGCAAACAAAGTATGGTCAGTACCCATACCTACATTGGCGCCAGCATGATATTCAGTGCCGCGCTGACGCAGAATGATGTTGCCTGCAACCGCTTTCTGACCGCCAAACATCTTTACGCCAAGGCGTTTTGACTGGGAATCGCGGCCGTTTTTGGTACTACCGCCTGCTTTCTTGTGTGCCATGTCTGCTTACCCCTCTATCTCAAACAATCAGGCGCTGATTGCTGTAATTTTGATTTGGGTAAACCACTGACGGTGACCCTGCTGCTTACGGAAGTGCTTACGGCGGCGAAACTTGATGATACGAATTTTATCACCGCGACCGTGCCCCACCACTTCCGCAGATACCTTACCACCAGCCACAAAAGGCGCACCGATTTTGACATCAGCGCCGTTGCCGACCATCAATACTTCATTGAAATCAATCTTCTCGCCTGCTGCTGCTTCCAGCAACTCGACATTCAGAACTTCACCTTCAATAACCCGGTGTTGCTTGCCACCAGACTCAATAACCGCGTACATGTTTGCTCACTCCAAAAAACGCCCGCCTTTTGAGGCAGGTCGAAGGGCGCGCATTGTAAGAAACTCAAGCCCTGCAAGCAAGCCATTCTCTAGCAATAATCGCGTAAATGGGCAATTGCATTAGAATTGCCGCCCCAACGCCGAGCAAGCCCATGGAAATCTACAAAGAATTCTCGATTGAAGCCGCCCACCGCCTGCCTCATGTGCCTGAAGGGCACAAATGCGCACGCCTGCACGGCCACTCTTTTCAAGTCTCTATCCATGTTTCAGGCGAGGTAGAACCGCAGGCTGGCTGGGTGATGGATTTTGCCGATATCAAAGCAGCCTTTCGCCCCATTTATGAACGGCTAGATCACCACTACCTGAACGACATCAGCGGACTGGAAAATCCCACCAGCGAAAATCTCGCACGCTGGATTTGGCACGAACTAAAACCTGTACTTCCGCTGTTGAGCAAAATCACCATCAAAGAAACCTGCACCAGCGGTTGTGTGTATTTGGGTGACTAACCGCCGTGGTGACTGATACCACACTTGGAAAAAACCACTCGGCGGGATTATCATTCAGCCATTACTTATTCATGAAGAAGTTCTTCTAGCCATGCAACGCAAGCCTCTCGACAAGCATTGCACTCATCGCGGACTCGCCCTGCAGTCCCCGCATGGCTTTTGCCTGCTCCTGCTGCCCTGAGGGGCATCGATATCGCACGCCTCGCGCGAGGCACCCCAGAACGCATTTTCTTTTATTTAGCAGCAAACAAATTCTTGGAGCAGCATCATGTCCACTAAAGAACAGTTAATTATTTTCGACACCACTTTGCGCGATGGAGAACAAAGCCCTGGCGCATCCATGACACGCGATGAAAAAATTCGCATCGCTCGTCAGTTGGAAAAACTGGGCGTGAATGTCATTGAAGCCGGTTTTGCAGCAGCGAGCCCTGGCGATTTCGATGCCGTGCGCACTATTGCCGAAACCATCAAAAACTCCACCGTGTGTTCATTAGCGCGCGCGACAGAAAATGATGTGCGTCGCGCCGGTGAAGCAATCAAACCAGCAAAATCAGGTCGCATTCACACTTTTATTGCCACCAGCCCAATTCACATGGAAAAGAAATTGCGCATGGCGCCTGACCAAGTGGTTGAGCAAGCCATCATGGCAGTGAAATTGGCGCTCGAGTACACAGACGACGTGGAATTTTCTGCTGAAGATGCCGTGCGTTCTGATATTGATTTTTTGGTACGTATTTTTGATGAAGTGATCAAAGCTGGCGCAAAAACTATCAATGTCCCCGACACGGTGGGCTACTCCATTCCTGCCTTATGGGGCGATCGCTTTCGTCAATTGATTGAACGCGTGCCCAATTCCAACAAAGTAATTTGGTCCACACACTGCCACAACGATCTCGGCATGGCTGTTGCCAATTCTCTCGCCGCCGTGATGAACGGCGCGCGACAAGTGGAATGCACCATCAACGGCCTCGGCGAGCGCGCAGGCAATGCATCGTTGGAAGAAATTGTGATGTCTGTGCGCACACGCAAAGATATTTTTCCGGTGGAAACACGCATCGACACCACGCAAATTGTGCCGACATCAAAATTGGTTTCCAGTATTACCGGCTACCCTGTACAGCCGAATAAAGCGATTGTCGGCGCAAATGCGTTTGCACATGAATCCGGCATACACCAAGACGGTGTACTCAAGCATCGTGAAACTTACGAGATCATGCGCGCGGAAGATGTGGGCTGGAACGCCAATAAGTTGGTACTTGGAAAATTGTCTGGTCGCAATGCATTTCGCACGCGCCTCAAAGATCTCGGCATTGAATTAGATGAAACAGCGTTGAACGAAGCCTTTGCTCGCTTCAAAGATCTCGCCGATAAAAAATCTGAAATTTTTGATGAAGATTTGCAAGCCTTGGTGAGCGACATGGAACCACGCGAAGCAGCGGAAACCTATCACTTAGAATCACTTGCTGTAACTTCAAAAACAGGCGACCGCCCACACGCCAGCCTTGTGCTGAATGTCAAAGGCGAAGCCACTGCCAGCGAAGCGCACGGCAGTGGTCCTGTCGATGCAGCATTCAAAGCGATTGAAAAAATTGTGCAGAGCGGTGCTGATTTATTGCTCTATTCCGTCAACGCCATTACCAGCGGCACCGATTCGCAAGGCGAAGTGACCGTGCGTTTAGAGCGAGCTGGACGCGTAATCAATGGCAATGGCGCGGATACTGATATCGTCGTCGCGTCTGTGAAGGCTTATCTCAATGCTTTGAATTTATTGGCGGAAGGAAAGCTGCGCATCAACCCACAGGAAGGCGATCACATTTAATAACGTGATCGCAAAAAAGGAGAGCGTGTGAACGAGTGGCTGCGACTGGACTACTTAGAGGCGATGGGCGTAGTCCAGTATGCAGCGCGTTTTCCACTGCCAAACGCCCTGTCCTCACCTGTTATTGAAATAGAAGAATCTTTCGAGGATGAGATCGTCGCGCCAACTGCCAATAGTGCGCGCGCTGCTATGCCTGAAAGTCTGCGATCTATTTTAGAAAAAGAAACCGCTTTGCTTACCCCCCCTCAACCGCAAGAAAAATCTACCGCAGCGCCAAAAACAGAAGTCACTCCCGCACAGACCACAGCATTGCCACTATTCCGCTGCCAAATTGCGTTTTGGTTGATTGATGATTTGTTAGTGATCGCTGAAACGCCGCGCATGGATAATAAGCAACTCACGCTGTTGCGCAACATCCTGAAAGCTATTGGTCGTCCCGAACAATTAGCCAATACCCATCAATTTTCTTGGCCATTGTCACAAAACAAAGACAAAACACTCCATGCTGCACGCGATCACTTCCAAGGCATGTTGGACGGCGGCGCATTAAAAAATACCGCAGCACGACAAATTATTTGCTTTGGCAATACAGCTAACACCCTGCTCGCACATACCGATTCTGGCAGCACACACACAACGCAATATCGTGATTGGCCAATCATTACCGTCTGCGCACTGCATGAAATGCTAGAACAACCTTCACGCAAAGCAGAAACATGGCGCACCCTGCAAATACTGGTTCGCGCTTGAATTTACGCGAAGCCACACTCAAAGATCTGGACGAGCTACTGTTTATTGAAGAACAGGCACACCATTATCCTTGGTCAGCAGAAACACTGCGTTGGTGCATTATCCAGCCACATATCCACTGCTTCGTCTTGCATGAGCAGAAAAATATCATCGGATTTTCAGCGTATGAGATTGTGATTGATGAGGCTTCACTGCTCAACATCGCCGTCTCACCTTTGCTGCAAAGCAAAGGTTATGGAGCCACTCTACTGAAGCAATCCCTACTGCAATTAGACGAAGCTATTGAGAAAATTTTTCTTGAAGTGCGCGTATCCAATATTGCCGCTCAGAAACTGTATCAGCGAGCTGGCTTCATTGAATACGGGAAAAGAAAAAACTACTACCCAACAGATACGGGTCGTGAAGACGCACAGTTATTTAGCCTAGAAATGGCACCGTTTCGCACAGCACACACATCCAATACCAATTCGCACTGAGCAAAACGATTAGCTTATCGCCATACTGCGCAAAGTATAAATATCAAAGCGCGTTGACTCGCCTTCCATCACCAAACTGGGTTTAATCCCCGACAAAACAGGAGCGTGGCGCGGTCTTTTCACCACCACGCGCCGCTGCGCCACTTGCAAAGCTAAGGGCAACAACGCATCTGCATCTTCATCTGCACCCACCAAAGTATGAAAAGCCGTCATACTTTTTTTCGCTGCTGCATTTTTGCGTTTTTCTGGAAACATAGGGTCAAGAAAAACCACATCCGGTTTGTGCCGCACAGAATCAGAACACAGTAATTGTTGCATATAGTCCACGGCATTGATCGACAACAAATCCATACGCCCGACAATTTCGCGCACTTCGTTATCATCACATTGTTTTGCGCGTTGAATGCCATCATTTAATAAAGCAAATGCTAATGGCGACCGCTCACACAACTGCATCGCACAACCTAAAGATGCCAGCACAAAGGCATCGCCGCCTAAACCAGCTGTTGCATCTAAAACTGTAGGAATAATATTGCCCGCTTTTAAACCGACAGCTTTCGCCACTGGCTGACCGCGCCCACCACCTTGTAAACGACGATGACGGCTTGCACCTGCAACAAAATCCACCGCAATGCGCTGCTTATTTTGTTGCAAGCTGCAGCCGTTTTCATCCAGCACAAGGAGATAAGAAAAATTGGCTTTTTGTGATGGCTCCACATCCGGCGGCAGCTGAGGCGCAGATAAAAAATCGGCTAAAAGTTGCGCCTCTGAGTACAAGTGCGATGCCGTTGACCAAACAGCCAAAGGCATGACCGAGTTATCTTGATCAGCGCCGAGCTTTAGATCGACGCAGCAAAGCACACACAAAGCAAATACAATCCAACAACACTGGCACAGCTGCAATATTGATAATTTTAATACTGTACCGAGCCGATCAACATCACTGTTAATTGATGCTGTACATCGCATAGATTTTTCTAATTTGCGCACGCTCTTTCTAGAAATTGGCAATTTCTTGTTGTTGTGCTGGTGAAATCTCAGCGGATGAACCGGATTCTCCTTCTGCTGCGGCATTGAGCTGAAGCAATTTTCTTTCTGTTGCAGATAAGGCTTGCGCTAATGCATCCTGCTGCTCGCGCGAACGGCTGCTGCATTTCAGGCATCTACTCGTGTGAATGGGCGCTGGTAAGTACCGCGGCTGCGCAGATTAGTCAAATCCATACTGCCTCCCAGCGCATCCAACATGATAACGACCATATCGCCGTTCGCTGCAAAGGTGTCGCCATCGTTTTAGCCCGTACATTTCACTATCAGCCCATACGATCCACAATACATCGGTATCAATACAACGACCAACTGTATAGGCGATTTTGATGACTTCAATATGTCATCGGAAAACCGGCTATGCTGGCTTCCCCTCAGGAAATGCTGTTTTCACATCACCGCTGACCCACGCAGCAAAGGTGTACTGCTTGTCACTGGGTTTCATTTTTTCCAGCAGCTCGGCGTGATTACCAATCATGCTGTAGGTTTGTGAATCCATGACATCGGTTTTATGGCTCGATCTCAGTAAGGGAATAAATTGCGTGTTAGCACCCGCGTGGTGCGCAATAAATCCACTGGAAGCGATATTGATATTTTCCAAATCGGCAATCACATTCTGTTCACGATTAATTGCGTCGCCTTCTAGATTTAAAATACCCACATGTGGAATGGGTTGCCCACTCATCTGCGCAGGAATTTGATGCGCACGGCCTAAATCCAAAACAATTTTTGATGCATCATAATCAATACCCCAGGCAGTAAATAATTGCTCCAAATCAGAACTGCGGTCAGCAAAACCCGTTGCGAGCAGCCTAGTGTCGCTATCATCTGCTTCGGCTAATGGATCTACAAAAACCAATAGCTTTCCACCGCGTAATACAAATTGATCAATAGCAAACAGTGTTTTTTCTGGCAACTTGCTTGGGTGAGTCACAATGAGCAAGTTGAGATCATTATCAATTTTGTCGACACCGACATCGATCATGCGCCGCAAATCAAATAGCTGTTTTAACTGATTGACAATCAACCAATCTGGGCGCGGGCGATTTGTCTTTGGATCAACACCGCGAAATAACGGAAGATTTCCAATAACGCCGACGATTCGTTGTTGTGGCAACATCAGGCGGTATACCAACTGGCTAATTTGGTATTCCAAAAGATTTTCTTTTTGAGGATTAAATACATCAATAATTTCAGAATGATCAGCGCTTGACCCAATCAAACCCAGATAAATTTTATCACCTCGACCATTGGGCATGCCTTGCAAACCACCAGCCGCCGCCGCGTCTTCTTCTTCGGAGAATGGCTCTGGATTTATCACTTTTAAAGTAATATTTCCATGTGATTTGCGTTCATATTCACGCAAAATATCCTGCACACGCCCTGCATAATTACGCAGCATTGGTATGTCACGCGATAAAGATTCCGAGTAATACAATTCCAATACAATGGGTTTATCAATGCCTGCTAGGATATTTCGTGTCCCTTGTGACAAGGTATACAACTTATCTTGCGTTAAATCGATCTGCCAACGGCTCAGCAAAGACAACGACGCCGAGGAAACTAACAGCAATAAAGCTAACACCAATAGGCGAATAGTAAATGGCAGTTTTTGTAATCGCGAATATATAGAAGCTTTAGATAGAGACATCTGCCACTCACTCCGCCTTATTTTTTTCGATAATAATGCTGTTAGCTATCAACCAACAAGCAATAAACAAACCGTAATACAGCAGGTCAGCTACATTGAGCACACCGCGAGAGATCGCACTAAAATGTGCCAGCAAACTTAATTGGGCAACAAGATCAATGCACCACTGTGGCACAACGCCTTGTAGCGCATTGAGCACTTGAGAGAGTCCTAACAACACAAACAAAAAACAAACCGTTACCGTAAGAACAAAAGCAATGACTTGGCTTTTGCTCGTAGAAGATAAGCAACAGCCAATAGAAAGAAACGCTCCGGCCAATAACCAACTACCCAAATAGGCTGCGAAAATAACGCCGTTATCGGGAGAGCCCAAATAATTCACCGTGATCCAAATCGGAAATGTCAGCAGTAACGCCAAACCGATAAACAACCACGCCGCAAAAAACTTAGCTAAAACAATGGTGCGTAATGGCAAAGGCAAGGTGAGCAACAACTCGACAGAGCCACTCTTTAACTCTTCCGACCATATACGCATTGAAATGGCCGGTACAAGAAAGAGAAATAACCAAGGCTGATAAGAAAAAAATACCGACAAATCTGCCTGATTCTTCTGGTAAAAACCACCCAACTCAAAAGTAGCAAACCCGCACAACATTAAAAAAACAATCAAAAAAACATAGGCCAAGGGTGTGGCAAAATAAGACTTCCACTCTCTAGTGACTACTGCGATAAAACCTGTCATCACATACCCCCAGTCAGCTGGCGAAACACATCATCTAGCTTTCCTGTTGTCGACCGTGCCATCAGTGCAGTTGGCGTTTCATCCACCAGCATTTTTCCACGCGCAATAATCATGGCTCGCGTGCAAACTGCTGACACCTCTTCCAAAATATGCGTTGAGACGATCACCAATTTCTCTTGTGACAAACTGCGAATCAATTCACGCACATGGTGTTTTTGATTGGGATCCAAACCGTCAGTGGGCTCATCCAAAATCAACACTTGTGGATCATGCAAAATGGCTTGCGCCAAACCCACACGGCGACGATAACCTTTCGACAAGGTATCGATAACTTGCAGCATCACATCAGACAAAACCGCTTTTTCTGCGGCAACTGTAACAGCGCGCTTCTTATCACCTCCGCGCAAGCCACGCACATCGGCAATAAACTCCAAGAAACCGCGCACCGTCATTTCACCGTAACTGGGCGCACCTTCTGGCAGATAGCCGATCATTTGTTTAGCAGGCAAGGGCGAGCGCCACATGTCATGGCCAAACACATCAACACGACCACTGCTAGGCTGCAGAAAGCCCGTGATCATCTTCATGGTGGTGGATTTGCCCGCGCCGTTTGGTCCAAGAAAGCCCAGCACTTCACCAGGCTTTACTTGAAAACTGAGATTATCCACCGCAGTAAATTCGCCAAAACGACGCGTCAGATTTTCAATCTGAATCATAAATAACCCTTATTTATTTCGATGATTGGAGCCTAACTACGCATCCAAGTTCCGCACGGGATTGGCATACATTGCCAACCAGTAAGGACGACAATTTTCTGGGCATTGCGCTAAACGCTGCTGGAAAAGACTTTTTTCAGCGACAACATTCGCAGTAGAAAATTGCCGCGCAGGAAAATCAAAATTTCCAACTGCTTCACGCCCCAACTGTTCTGCCGCCAAATAATTGGATGCAAAACGCACATAATTTTTATGAATTTGCCTATCCAACTCAGCAGTAACTTCTTCAGTCGTTTGATAATCACCGTGTAGCACATCACCAAAACTGACATGCACTCGACCTTTTTTCCCAGCTATACCTTGCGCAATACTTTGCACATCTTCATGTGTGTCTTTTTGATAGCTACCCTGCTCTGCTTTCTGCTGCAACTCGCGCGCTTTAGCCACATCGCAAGGATCCCATTCATACGAAATAGATACCGGTACAATATTTAATGCATGAATAAAATCGGCAAGTGACTGCTCTTTTACTTTACTCATAGCAAACATTTTGATGATGGCCTCTTCCGTCAAATCAATGCCGTCCTTAGCGCGCCCTTCTCGTTGTGCAATCCATACAGAGGCTTTTTCTTCCACTACAGAAAAAGAAATATAGGAGGACAACAATTTCAACGCCGCATAGATTTTTCTTGGCGCCGTTTCGCCACGCTGCACCAAAAAGCTTTTATTCATTCGCATCAAATCAGAAACAAACGGTTTGGTGAGTAAGTTATCGCCAATCGCAATACGCACCGTATCCATACCGTTATGCCACAACACCCAATTTACCAGCGCTGGATCCATCGCGATATCACGATGATTGCTGACAAATAAATAGGCTTGTTTGCTATTCAATTTATCCAAACCAGAAACTGTCAAATGGCTGATTGTGCTATCAACCATATGCCGCATATACGACTCGATAATTGCTTGAAAACTGCGCACATCATGCACAGACTGCGTTTTGTTACGCAAAAATAAACGCACTAATGGCGATGCAAAACTATGCATCCAAGCAGGCAATGACGGAAAACGAAAGCGCATCAACGCAGAGACTAGCTCTTTATCCTCTAACACACGGGCTAATACAGCAGGTACTTCATCATCGTTATACGGACGAATACTATCGAAACGAGAATCTGAAACAGACATCAACAATCCTTACATAAACTATCGACCAACTCCTTGAATGTTTCTTTATTTTTTTGATTCAAGGTCATTAAAATTTGATGCGCTTGCAGCACTTTTTCTTTCGCTTGTTTTTCGTCTAGCTCCGCAGCCTGTAACTCGCAATCAGCCACGGCTTGCACTTCACAAGTACGCTGTATATCCATGATCTGCTCAAAACCCATACTGTTGAGCAGATGGATAATACTTTCATTACTAGTCACCGCGATGGGACGCAAATGTAACTGTTTACGCACAAAAAGCGCCATTTTGGCGAGCATACCCAAAGTTGTACTATCCAAGCCTTCAGTTTCCGTCAAATCAATAATAACGGACTGACATGACACACTCGCAAACATTCTTTCAACACACTGATCAATCGTGGATGACAGCGTTAAACGCACATCACCCAGCAACTTCACAACATAAGCACCTTTGTGTTCGGCGACTAGAACTCGTCCTTCCATTTCACACCTGTACCTGAAAACGCTGCACGCTTTCGTTGCAAATGAACAAAACTATCACGCCGTTTTTACCAATGTCATTACGGCAATATCATCGGGCGCACCGCTGACATCATCCAAATTCAATTTTTCTTCAATACCTTTTTGTGTACGGTCACTTGATTTAACCAGTTCCAACAACAAGGCTTCTTTAGCAATAAGGTCTGCGGCAGGCATAATTTCCAGCACACCATCCGAACACAACACCAAAGTAAAAGTATCTGGTAACTGTACGGTAAAGTTTTGATACTCCGCTTCTTGCAGTATCCCCACCGGCATCCCGCCTCCCTCTAGGTAATAGACTTTATCACCAGAGGCAAGAATAGGACGCGGTAAATGCCCTGCTACGCTGTAAGTCAGCACATTACTTTTTCTGTCAATTAAACCCATAAACAGCGTTGCGTATTTGTCTATCCCCGCTGCCAAAAGTTCGCGGTTGTAATACGCCATGGCATCAGCAGGTGTCGG
Organism: Pseudomonadales bacterium; assembly: GCA_041395665.1. NCBI lineage: Bacteria > Pseudomonadati > Pseudomonadota > Gammaproteobacteria > Pseudomonadales > Pseudomonadales bacterium. Next base: position 29,609 of record JAWLAB010000003.1, on the reverse strand, counting down.
GAAAGGAATGGGCTTTCCATCCAGAGCTGCTTCACGCGTTTCACGGTGAATATTGAGCGAGAAATGGCGCAGCAAGGCGGTGACAAATGCCGACGACACACCGTGACCGGAAACATCCGCGATATAAAAACCTAAATGTTCTTCGCCAAAACGAATGTATTCCAAAAAATCGCCACTCAAATACAGCGAAGGAATCATGCAATGCGAAAAGTGATACTTGCCCAGATGCAAATCTTGTTGTGGATACAGCTTCAACTGCAACTGACGGCCAGACTGCTGATCCTGCTCCAAAGCCTGCAAATGCGCTTTCAATTCGCTGTTGGTTTTTTCTAATTGTGCTTGGTACGCACGGTTCTGATTAAGCAAACGCACACGCTCTAAACATTTCTCAATGGCGTGCTGCAAAATATGAAAATCAACAAACGGTTTGACGAGATAATCTGAAGCGCCACAACGCAGCGCCTCAACCACTTCATTCACACTGCCAATCCCTGAAAATACAATCACGGGAACCGGAGACTCAGAGGCCATAATTTGTCGAAGTAACTGCAAGCCATCCATGCGCGGCATACGCAAATCCGTCAACACCAAGGAAGGCTGGCGCTGCTGGAAACGCTCCCAAGCATCCACACCGTCAACAGCCTGCTCGACTTCAAACAATCGGCTCTCTAAAAACGCCGCCACGCTCGTGCTTACGGCGGCATCATCATCAACCAGCAGTATCGAAACAGCGTGTTCTTGGATGTAGGTTGCAGGCATAAATGCCATTCTCCGGCGCTGGGGTGCAGGCCATTGACAGGGTGGCAAACCCTACTCCGTTCGTAGTAGGGCTGCAAGCTTGACTAAAGGAATAGATAGATGGGCAATTAAGCCGCTTTTTCTTCTGCCGTCATCTGGCGCGCTTCTTCTTCCAACATCACGGGAATGCCATCGCGCACGGGGTAGGCTAAGCCGCTGGCTTTACACAGCAACTCTTGTTTTTCGGTGTCGTAAACCAGTGGGGCTTTGCTCACCGGACAGACCAGTATGCTGAGTAATTTTTCGTCGATCATGACAAGCTCCTAAATCGTGTTGGCATCATAGCAAATCAGCGCAACTGCCTCAGAAAACCCAATACAGCCGAGGAAAAATATCATTTTGATCACCCGCCACCATGTGCCCCGCATCTTGAATATCTGCGTATTGCGCGTGCGGCACCATACGCAAAAAGCTTGCGCGGATTCTGGGCTGATCAAATCACTCATACGACCGCGCACCAACATGGTCGGAATGGTTAAGGCGCGCGCAGATTCTTCCAAAAAACCAACACGAATGGTCGAGCCATCTTCTGGCCGATGCCCCGTTCGTATCATAAAGTTGGGGTCCCAATGCCAACGGTAGCGACCGTCATCACATAGACGCAAATTTTTTCGCAAACCTTCGGTACTGCCGCGACTTTTTCGATGAGAGGTATAACTGGCAACAAACTCTGCCGCCTCTTCCAGCGAAGCAAAACCTTGCACCGCACGCTCCAACATGAAATCACGAATACGCGCCAAACCATCCGCTTCTAAATGCGGTGTCACATCGACTAACACTAAAGCGCGCAATAAATTTTGATGCGCAATCTGCTGTGCAGCCAACGAAGAAATACCGCCCAAAGAAGCGCCAACTGCCACAGGCTTTTGCGAAAAAGTTTTTGCGATATCGATAAAATCTTGCGCGAAAGTATCAAACGCATAATCTTTATCAGCAGCCCAATCGCTCTCGCCATGACCGCGCAAATCCACCGCCACGGCATAGAAGCCAGCGTCCGCCACTTGCTGCGCCGTTTTTCCCCAAGCGTGGCGCGTCTGTCCACCACCGTGCGCTAAAATCACTGGCTGTAATTGCGGATCGCCGTAAGCATCCGCCACCAAACGCAATGCACCACGCGATGTCTGAAACGCTAATTGTGTCGACATATTCTGTGTTTCCTCAATTTCTTACCGCATGATAGCGAATTGCTCATCCAGCAACACCGCAGGAAAAACCGTAAACTAGCTGCATTCACTGTTCAATAAACTCACCATGCTGCACATCGTACTGTATCAACCCGAAATACCGCCCAATACCGGCAATATCATGCGTCTGTGTGCCAATACAGGATTTTCCCTGCATTTGATTGAGCCGCTAGGTTTTACGCTGGATGAAAAACAATTGCGCCGCGCCGGTTTGGATTACCGCGACAGCGCCTGCACCACCACTTATCGCAACTGGCAGCAGTTTATAGAGACAGTGCAGCCGCCTCGCATTTTTGCGTTGAGCACCAAAGGCACACGCCGTTATAGCGATGTGCAATTTGCAAAAAATGATGCCGTGGTTTTTGGCCCAGAAACGCGCGGGCTTTCACAAGAATTTCGCGAGAGCTTGCCAGAAGGTCATGTACTGCGACTCCCCATGCAGCCAGACAGTCGCAGCCTCAATCTCTCCAACGCGGTTGCCATCATCGCCTATGAAGCATGGCGACAATGGGATTTTTCTTGACGGTTTATGGCAGGGAGTAACTCGGTTGGCTCGCTTTAAAGGCATCAATGTCATCAATGCGATGGAATGCTTTTGCCTCGCCCTCCAGCCATGTTTGCACACCCAACTTGCCAGGGCTAACCAATAACATCTCCCTACGCTCTGGAGATAACAACACCGTTTGATAGACAACCAACAAATCTTGCTTCGTCATTTTTTGCAAAGCGGCAATTTTTTGTGCACGCGAATCAAATGCATTATAGCCCAGCGTCAAATCATCAAAAAATCTTTCTGCTTGTTCCGATTGATTTTTAGGCTTATCTTCGAGCTGCACTAAAAGCGCCCTTTTCTGCTGTTCAAACCATGCATCATCGCGCTGACTAATTGTAGAAAAATATTTTTGAATAAACTCTTGGGATTTCTCATCAATATCCGCCGCACTGTGGCTGGGCGACTGCACTAAAAACGCCAAGCCCGGCACGCGCGTCAAAGGCAAATAACGCGCCGTGACGATATAACCCAACTGCTGCTCTGTGCGCAGGCTATTAAAATAAGCGGGGGCTAACACTTGTTCCAACATCAGCAGATGCACTTGCTGCACTACCGTATCTGCAGGCGCTTGAAAGTATTTCACCAACGCAGCGTCATTGTGCTGCATGGCATCAACATAGATGGATGGCTGCTTTTCAGGTTTTAATGCAGCAACCAATAACGGTTTTTTGCTAGAGAAATTTCCAGCAACATCCACTGCACGCTGAATAGTACCTGCCAATTGTTTGGCATCCTCTTTTTCAAAATTCCCATACACCAACATTTCTGCCTGCGCATTGCCTATAAAGCCCTGCGCAAATTGCTGCACGCTTTGTAGTGTTACCGCATCCAACGCGGCAAGATATTGCGCCCGAGACCAATAACCATGCATCAGCACTACAGGAATATCCGCCATCAACGGCTTATAAGGTGCTTGCTTATCAACATTATTTAATTCATCGCGCAACTGTGCTTTCAGAAGATTAAAACGCGCTTCGTTAAACTCTGGTCTTTGCAATAATTCTATTGCCTCTTTTAGTAACACGCCCTGCTTTTCACTGTACCCAGCCAAAGAAAAACTAACGCCGCGCGCACGCTTCTCAATGGCGAGCTCCAAGCCACCGAGTAGCGCGCTGTACAGCGTAGGATTTAATTTGTCTCGCAACAAACGCACAAATAACTCCGTCTTTAATGCATTCTCAGCAGAGTCAGAGGTCTGGTTATTGTAAAAATACACCATGACATTGCCTTTCGGCACTTTGAACTGAGTATCTTGCAAAAACCACAGCCGTGTGTTTTTTGAAGAAGAGGCTTCCTTTGGCACATTAACTAATTTTTTTTGAGCATTGTCAGAGTGTTTCAATTTCAAATTTTCTGGAATAAATGGATTAGCCGCGGGTAAAGCAAGGCTACTATCTTTTGTGACGCCTATCCATGTTGCTTTTTTATTGTCTGGAATACTTTCAACGCGATACGCCGTGTTGTAATACTTAGAGTGTTGATCGCCTTTGATATCTGGCGCACTGATACCAACGAGCACATTGTCTGGCTTTAATTGCGACAACACAGAATCAATCAATGCCTGATCAAAACCCTCCATTAAAGCAGCACCGCGCATTACCTCTTTCGCAGGGAAATATTGCAAATTGTTAGCCAGCGTACTAACAAACATCATGGCATCCGCCTTTTCAGAAAAGCGAAAAGCGATATCCATCATATTTTTCTGTTCTTGATAACGCCACGCAGCAACGCCGCTCTGGCGCAGCAAAGCAATCGCATCAAAACTCAGCGCGAGAATATCATCAATATGTTGATAACCTTCTTGCGTCAGCTTGATATCCACATCCATCGTCGCAGCAAAACGGTTGGACAAACCACTGCCTGCCACCAAAGATTCCGCCCAACCTTTCTGCTTTAACACATAGAGCAAGCTGCCCTCGCCTTCATGCCCTAACAAATAACTCACATAGGCGTCTGGCTTTACGCGATAAAAAGGCTGCATAGAAGGCAGTGGAAAACTCAACACCAGATGACGCTCGTCGCGTTGGGATTGCGCATACACTTTGGCCGGCAGCAGGTTTTGGCGGAACACTGGCTTGGCCGACTGATCAATCACCAACTTGCGATTAGGCACTTCAGCAAAATATTGCTCAACCATGGCTTGCAAGACAGGCAACGGCTCACGCCCCAACACCACCAGCGTCATCACATTGGCGGAATAGTGTTGTTGGTAATACGCCAGCAAATCGTCTCGCACTTTATTGTTTGGCCTATCTGCCAGTGTTTCCAAACTCCCCACACTAAATTTTGACGCTGGATTTTCTTTGGCGTACAACTCGCGATACACATCGTTCATGCGCCGCGCGTCATCATTGATACGCGCTTGATACTCTGCATTCACCGCATTTTTTTCTCGCTCAACATAGTCTTCATTAAATAAAGGCGAAATAAAAAACTGTGAAAACCGCTCTAAAGCTGGTTTTAACTGTGTAGTGTCAATATCAAAAAAATAGTTGGTGTGCTCTAAGCTGGTATAGGCATTGTGCGAACCACCATGCGCACTAATAAACTCTTGATATTCACCTGATTGGGGAAATTTTTTTGTCCCAAGAAATAACATATGTTCTAAAAAGTGCGCCAAACCCTGCCTCTGCCGAGGGTCATTGTCACTACCTGTTGCCACATCCAACGCTGCCGCCGATTTATCCGCTGTTGGGTCTGATATCAACAATACTTTCATGCCATTGGGCAGCTCAATATTGCTGTAACTACGCTGATCAACATCACTTTTTATTGGAGCATCCAATAGTTTCGCATGCGAAACCTCTGCCAATACAGCAGGCGACATCAACCACACGAAGCCAATCAACAAGAGAGAATAAGACAAGCGAATCGTGCGCAAATTAAGCATAAGCACTCCGTTTATTTCGATTAATCAACAAAAAAAATTAGGCGCGATGTTGAATCAAATAGTAATACACAGCATCCATTTCAGCTGCTTCGAGCAATAAGTGACCACTTTGTTCCGCAAAAGCAGCAAAATCTCGCCACGAGCCAGCATCAGTGGCTAACACCAATAAAGTCTCACCCGGTTGTAAACCGCGCAAAGCTTGCCGTGCTTTTAGCAGTGGCAATGGACATGCTAAACCGCACGCATCAAGCTGCTGGTTGATTGCAATCGATTGAAACTTTTCTGGCAGTGAAACCGTCATAACATCACACACTCCACAGAGTGCGCCTTAAACAAGCAGAACCTGTGTAGTATATCTTAGCCCCTTTTAACTGGCAGACAACGATGATACGCATAACATCTCGCACACTACTGCAATTAGTACGCATCTCTGTAGCTTGCGCACTAACAAGTATTTATCTCACTGTCTCCGCACAAGAAAAAAAAATTCTGCTGCCAGAGTTAGGTGATAGTGTTGGCTCTCTCACTTCTGATGAAGAAACACATGACCTCGGCCAAGAGTGGTTGCGCCAGTTTCGCGCCAAAGTCCCCGAATCTAACGACGCTGTAATGTATGACTATTTACAAAAACTCATACAGAAAGTAGCAAGAGGATCAGAGTTACAAAATAAACAACTAGAATTGATTGTGGTGAAAAATCCAACACTGAATGCTTTTGCTGTACCAGGTGGCATCATCGGCATACATGACGGTATGTTTTTACACGCAGAAGATGAGCAACAACTGGCGGGGGTTATTGCGCACGAACTAGGTCACCTTTCCCAAAAACATTGGCAGCGCAGCGTAGAACAACAAGAAAAAAACCGTATTCCTACCATGGCTGGCATGCTCGCTGGTTTAGTGTTGTTGGCTACATCAAAATCATCCGATGCCGGCATGGCTGCCATCATGTCGACACAAGCAGCTAACTTACAATCCATGCTGCGCTTTAGCCGTGAAAATGAAGCGGAAGCCGATCGTATCGGCATGCAAACAATGGTTAATGCAGGCATGGATCCACGCGCCATTCCCGCCATGTTCGAAAGCATGCAACGCGCAGCGCAATATGCAGGTGAAAGACCACCAGAATTTTTATTAACACACCCTGTGACAGAAAAGCGGATTGCCGATTCTCGCAATCGCGCTGAACAATATCCAACCAAGAAACATGAAAATAATCGCGAATTTGCTCTGATTAAAGCGCGTGCAAAATTAGCTGCTTCAGAAAACCCATCCGTTGCCATCAAGCACTTTCAAAGCGAACTGCAAGGTAATGACTTAGATTCTGATGCCAGCCGCTACGGTATTGTGCTCGCCCAAACAAAGTTGCGCCAATTTGATGCCGCCGAAAAAACATTGCGGCCATTACTTGAAAAAGAACCCAATAATCTTTTTTACACACTGGCTTATGCCAATATTCTGAATGGCCAAGGCAAATACGACGCGGCCTTAAACCTTATTAAACCCACACAAATTGCGTATCCGCGCAACTACCCCGTCACAATGGTTACCGTCAATATCCTGCAAAACATGAAAGATTACACTGGCGCAGTGCGCCAACTAGAAAATCTTCTACCTGAATATGAAGACCTGCCTGATGTATGGCGTGACCTTGCTGAACTACGAGGCCTAGCCGGTGATACCGGCGGCGTTCATATGGCGCGTGCGGAATATTTTATTCTCAACGATGATTTTGATAAGGCGCGCCAACAACTAACTTACGCGCTAAATTTTTATCGTGACAACCGCTCAAAAAGCGGCCGTGTGCAAAAACGCTTGCAAGACATTACCGAAATGGAAAGTAAGAAGATGTTGGATGGCTGATTACTTTCTCGCCGCTGTAAAATCCAACATCCTTTGCAGCGGTTTCATCGCGCGCTCTGCCAGCGCCAAATCCACATGAATTTCTTGTTGATCGGTAGGATTGCGCAACACCGCTTCGAGCGCCTGTAAATCATTCATCGCCATCCACGGGCAATTCGCGCAACTACGACAAGTTGCTCCGCTGCCAGCGGTCGGCGCAATGATTAATTCTTTTGTATCACCCGCTGCTTGCTGCATTTTGTAAAAAATGCCTTGATCGGTCGCGACAATAAATTGTTTGCGATCCATCGTTTTTACAGCATTAATCATTTGCGAAGTCGAGCCGACAACATCCGCCAATTCAATCACTGAGGCCGGTGATTCTGGATGTACCAAAATTGCCGCGTCTGGGTACACCGCTTTCAAATCCAACAAACCGCGTGCTTTGAACTCCTCGTGCACGATACAACTGCCATTCCACAGCAACATATCTGCACCGGTTTTTTTCTGCACATAATCACCGAGATGCTTATCAGGCGCCCAAATAATTTTTTCGCCTTTGGCGTCCAAACTTTCAACGATGTCCACTGCGCAACTGGAAGTGACCACCCAATCCGCGCGCGCTTTTACTGCCGCAGAAGTATTGGCGTACACCACTACAGTGCGATCAGGATGCTCATCACAAAATGCAGTAAACGCATCGTCTGGACAACCTAAATCCAAGGAACAAGTCGCTTCCAAAGTCGGCATATAAACGCGTTTATGCGGTGTGAGGATTTTTGCGGTCTCACCCATAAAACGCACACCAGCAACAATCAAAGTGCTAGCAGAATGATTGCGTCCAAAGCGCGCCATTTCCAGAGAATCCGCGACACAACCGCCGCTCTCCTCTGCCAAGGCTTGTACGATAGGCGCGGTGTAGTAATGCGCCACTAAAACAGCATCGCGCTCTTTTAATAATTGCAAAATCGTGCGACGACTTTCTTGAATCTGTTCTGGTGTCATTTCCGGTGCATACGGATGCGCCAAATAGGCGCGCACAACTTCACGCTCAACCGTATCCACTAAATTTTTATTCTCAGATGTATGCAAAGGCATACGATCACCTCACGATTAACTACCGCGCTCATCGCGGCGATACCATTCCAATAATTGTGCAACACACCACAATAACAATACGCCGCCTAATGCAGTAACACACTGCACCCAAAACTGATCATGTGCTGACGCATTCAGTGCATCCGCCATCGGCGACAACATCACGCTGGTACAAAATACTGGCAGAGAGTGTCTTCCCATCGCTTGCATGACTCGCGGCAGCGCTCGCTCCAACCATCGTCCTTGTGGCACCCATAAAGCGACAGCAAGTGCCAGTACTAAAAAGTGCAATAAACGCGTACCCGCCAAATCCGTTTTGCTGATGGGATACAACCATTGAGCAACAGACAGCGGCATCCACGCATCGTGTATTGCAGGCCAACGCCACGACAGAACAATCAATGCAGAAAGCACAAGATAAATAAATGCTGCTACTGAAATGCATAAATATATCTGAGGATGCCAGCGCTTGACCCACTCCGACAAAGCCTCACGATGCGCTCCAATTAACGCCCCAATAAAAAATAAAAACTGCCACGCAAAGGGGTTAAAAAACCACACTTTGCTGGGACGAGCTTCCAAGTTCCACTCACAGAAAATAGCGAGTAAATACAGCTCTGCAGAAAATAAAAAAACCAACAATGGGCGACGAAACAAAAAGGGCAATACCACCACCAACATCGCCAACAAAACAATGTATAAAGGCAGCGGGTCCATCAAACCAGGTCGAAACTTTAGCAGTGAGCTGGCAACCAGTGCGGCCTTAGGATTCTCAAGAAAATAATGCAATCCCATTTCATGCACATAATCGCGCGTTAAAATATGATCATTAAAAATAAACAGCATCGCCATCAATTGTGTCAGTACAAAAACATGCGCGATATACAGTGTCCATGTGCGACGCAAAATATGCATTGCAGTTGAAATATAACCTTTGCGTTGCATGCGTTTGCCGTAAGCGATTGCCACTGACACACCGGATAAAAAGACGAACAACTCCGCAGCATCGCTAAACCCAAAGTTGCGCATGGTAATGTCGCCGAATACCGTGCCTGGAATGTGATCCCAGAAGATAAAGACCAGCGCCAACCCGCGAAAGAAATCGATCCGCAAATCACGCTTGGAGGTGCTGGCTGGCTGCATGTCACGCCTGCTACTGCAAAAAAGTGGCGGCATTATGCCTGCAAGCAGCAGAAAATCTATATCAAAAAACTTTGATATAGATTGCTTGGCTGCTATGATGCCCCCTCACCGCAGTCAGGAATTACCTCATGTCTACGCCAAACCAAGCCAATATCGCCGCTCGCACCCTGTTGCTACAGCAGGCATTAAAGGAACGCATCCTGATTTTGGATGGTGCGATGGGCACCATGGTGCAGACCTACGGCCTAGAAGAAGCCGATTATCGTGGCGAGCGCTTCAAGAATGTGCATCATGATGTCAAAGGAAACAATGACTTACTGGTACTTTCTAAACCAGAAGTCATCCGCGAAATTCACCAAGCCTATTTGGATGCCGGTGCGGACATCATCGAAACCAATACGTTTAATTCCACGCGCGCCTCCATGGCCGACTACCATTTAGAAGACTTGGTGCCTGAGCTAAACCGCGAGGCCGCCCGCCTTGCGCGAGCCGTGTGTGACGCCAACAGCACGCCAGACAAACCCCGCTTCGTCGCTGGTGTGCTCGGCCCCACCACCAAGGCGGCTTGCACGATCTGCGATGTCAACGAGCCTGCCAAGCGCTCCATCGAGTGGGATGAGCTGGTGCGCGACTACTACGAAGCTTGCCAGTATTTAATAGAAGGCGGCGCAGACATCATCTTGATCGAAACCGTGTTCGACACACTGAACTGCAAAGCCGCCATCTTCGCCACGCGCCAATATTTTGAAGACAGCGGATTGGAATTGCCGATCATGATTTCCGGCACCATTCCCGATAAAAGCGGCCGCACGCTGACTGGCCAAACCGTCGAAGCGTTCTGGAATTCCATCGCTCACGCTAACCCAATTTCTGTCGGCTTGAACTGTGCCCTCGGCGGTAAAGAAATGCGCCCGCACATTGAAGAACTGTCTCGTGTCGCAGGCGTATTTACCAGCGCGCACCCCAACGCTGGTCTGCCTAACGAAATGGGCGGCTACGATCAAACCGCTGAAGAAATGTCTGACATTATCGAAGACTTTGCCAGCCACGGTTTTATCAACATTATCGGCGGCTGCTGCGGTTCAACACCCACGCACATTGCCGCCATCAGCAAAACCATCCGCGAAGGCAATTACAAACCGCGTGTTATTCCCACCATTCCACCGGCACTGCGCCTCTCCGGTTTAGAAGCTGTCACCATTGATAACGACTCGCTGTTTGCCAATATTGGCGAACGCTGCAATGTCACGGGCTCCGCCAAATTCAAACGCTTGGTGATGGATGGCGATTACAACGCTGCACTTTCGGTTGCAGAAGAACAAGTGAGCGACGGCGCGCAAGTGATCGACATCAATGTCGATGAAGCGATGTTGGATTCACTGTTTGCGATGAAACATTTTTCACAATTGATTGCAGTGGAACCCAACATTGCCAAAGTGCCGGTGATGCTCGATTCCTCCAAATGGGAAGTGATCGAAACCGGTTTGAAATGCACACAAGGCAAAGCCATCGTCAATTCCATCAGCATGAAAGAAGGCGTGCCAAAATTTATTGAGCAGGCGAAACTGTGCCAGCGCTACGGCGCAGCGATTGTGGTGATGGCATTTGACGAAAAAGGTCAAGGCGACACGCTGGAGCGCCGCATCGAAATCTGTAAAAAATCTTACGACATTCTCGTCAACGAAGTCGGTTTCAATCCTAACGATATTATTTTTGATCCGAATATTTTTGCCATCGCCACCGGTATTGAAGAACACAATAACTATGCGGTCGATTTCATCGAAACCACACGCTGGATCAAACAAAATCTCCCAGGCGCACTGGTGTCTGGCGGTTTATCGAATGTGTCTTTTTCATTTCGCGGCAACAACACGGTACGCGAAGCCATTCACTCGGTTTTCTTGTATCACGCGATTAAAGCAGGTTTGGATATGGCCATCGTCAATGCGGGGCAGCTCGCGGTATACGATGACTTACCCACCGATTTACGCGAGAAAGTCGAAGATGTGGTATTGAACCGCCACGCCGGTGCAACCGAAGCACTGCTCGCAATCGCTGACAATTACAAAAGCGGCGGCGCCACCAAAAAAGAAGAAGATTTGAGTTGGCGCGAATGGCCGGTCAACAAACGCATTGAACATGCACTGGTATTGGGCATCACCAACTGGATCGTGGAAGACGCTGAAGAAGCGCGTGTTAACAGTGAAAAACCGCTGGATGTGATTGAAGGCCCGTTAATGGACGGCATGAATGTCGTTGGCGATTTGTTCGGCGCGGGAAAAATGTTTTTACCGCAAGTGGTAAAAAGCGCGCGCGTGATGAAACAAGCAGTCGCCCATCTCACACCCTTTATTGAAGCGGGGAAAATTGCCGGCGCGAAAAAAAGCAACGGCAAAATTGTGATGGCGACGGTAAAAGGTGATGTGCACGACATTGGCAAAAACATTGTCGGTGTCGTGCTCGGCTGCAATAACTTCGAAGTAGTAGATCTAGGCGTGATGGTGCCTTGCGATAAAATTTTGCAAGTCGCCAAAGAAGAAAACGCCGACTTTGTAGGTTTATCTGGGCTTATCACACCATCCTTGGACGAAATGGTACATGTGGCGCGTGAAATGCAACGACTGGATTACCAAGTGCCCCTCTTAATCGGTGGCGCGACAACATCCAAAGCGCACACGGCGGTGAAAATTGAACCGCGCTACACCAACAACCAAGTGGTGTATGTGCCAGATGCTTCGCGTGCGGTGGGCGTGGCGACTACCCTGCTCTCCAAAGATTTGCGCGATGACTATGTCGAAAAATTAAAAGCGGAATATGTGCAAGTGCGTGAGCGCACAGCGAAGCGACGCAGTGGCGAGCATTTACTGTCTTTTGAAAACGCCCAAAAAATTGGCTCTAAAATTGATTGGGAAGGTTATACACCGGCCGTTCCGCAACAACCGGGGTTGCATATCTTTGAAGACTATCCATTAGAAGCTATCGTGCCGTTTATCGACTGGACACCTTTCTTTATTACTTGGGAACTGGCAGGAAAATATCCCAATATTTTGGAAGATTCTGTCGTTGGTGAAGCGGCAAAAAATCTGTTTCATGATGCACAAACCATGTTGAAAGACATCGTTGACAATAAACGATTAAAAGCGAGTGCTGTATTTGGTTTATGGCCTGCGAATCAAGTCAACGGTGAGGACATTGAAATCTACACTGATGAAACCCGCAGCACGGTGCAAACCACTCTGCATCATCTCCGTCAACAAAATCATAAAAACGATGAAGCGCCTTTGTTGGCACTGTCAGACTATGTCGCGCCGAAAGACAGCGGCCTGAAAGATTACATGGGTGCATTTGCCGTGACTGCTGGCACTGGTGCTATGGAATTGGTGAAAAAACATCAAGCAAACAACGATGATTACTCCGCCATTATGGTCAAAGCTTTAGCAGATCGTTTAGCTGAAGCCTTTGCCGAGCATTTACATCAACGCGTACGCAAAGAGTTTTGGGGTTATGCCGCTGAAGAAAACTTCAGCAATGATGAATTGATTCGCGAACGCTATCGCGGCATTCGCCCTGCGCCCGGCTACCCAGCCTGTCCTGATCACACCGAGAAACGCAAATTGTTTGCACTGCTCGATGCCGAAAAAAATGCCGGCATCACACTCACAGAGCACTACGCCATGTTACCTGCGGCAAGTGTCAGTGGTTGGTACATGGCGCATCCACAAGCACGCTACTTCGCTGTAGGGAAAATATTGAAAGATCAAGTGGAAGCCATTGCAGCGCGTAAACAACAAGATATCTCACAGGTAGAATACGATCTCTCACCTGCACTTGCTTATGAACCCTGAGGTATCCGATGAGTGACGAATCATCACAGCAAAAAAACCAAGAAGCAGCCAAGACACCAGGATTCCGCGCCATTCTTATGAGCACTTTGGCTGCGGGTATTGGCATTCAAAGCAATAAAAATCGTGAGCGGGATTTCACACAAGGCAATATAAAAGTCTATGCGGTTGCTGGGCTGATTTTTACCGTTGTTTTTATTTCCAGCATCGTCATCCTCGTGAAATGGGTGATTAACAGTGCAGGAATGTGACACGCCGCTCAACAGTTTTTTTGACGCGAGCGATTTTGCTTCTGCTGCAGAACTACTTGAGCTGCTGGCGGCACAAGGAAAAACGCTCGCCTGTGCTGAATCTTGTACTGGCGGGTTAATTGCCTCGATGCTCACCGAACAGCCTGGTTCATCTCGCGTTTTTACAGCAGGCTTCATCACTTATTCCAACGCGATGAAACAAGCCATGCTCGGAGTGAGTGAAACGACACTGCAAGCGCACGGTGCAGTCAGTGAGCAAACCGTGTGTGAAATGGCAGCAGGCGCACTGCAGCGTAGCGGCGCAGACTACGCCGTCGCTGTCTCTGGCATTGCGGGCCCTGATGGCGGCACAAAAGAAAAACCTGTCGGTACGGTGTGGATCGCTTGGGGCAGCAAAGACAACATTCGTGCGCAGCAATTTCAACTGGACGAACCGCGCAAATACTGCCAGCAGCTGGCTGCCGCTATTGCACTGGATTTAATACACCGCACCGCGCTGCAACAAACCGGCACACCGCCCTACTTTGCCCGCTGGGCAGTGTAAGCAACGCAAACCAAAGAGACTGACCCCAACGCAGCACAGCGTTACAATGCGAATCTATTTTCTGTTGTTGAAACACCGCGCATGACGCCAACACCGCCTCCCACACTGTTTCACGAGATCCCTCGCCAGCGGCCACAAACACCGTTGCTGGACAGTATTGACACGCCTGCGCGCCTGCGTGAATTGGATGAAGCGCAGCTGCCGGAACTCGCCAACCAACTGCGCGAATACTTGCTGTACAGCGTTGGGCAGAGCGGCGGGCATTTCGGGGCAGGTTTGGGCGTGGTCGAACTCACCGTTGCGCTGCACTATGTTTACAACACGCCGGATGACCGACTGGTGTGGGATGTCGGCCATCAAACTTATCCGCACAAAATTCTCACCGGTCGTCGCGAACAGATGACGAGTATTCGTCAGCAAGATAGCCTGTCTGGTTTCCCCAAACGCAGTGAAAGTATTTACGACTCGTTTGGTGTCGGTCATTCCAGCACTTCCATTTCTGCTGCACTCGGCATGGCCTTAGCTGCGAAAGCGCAAAATCTTGCGCGCAAATCGGTTGCTGTGATTGGCGATGGCGCAATGACCGCGGGCATGGCCTTTGAAGCACTCAATCATGCAGGGCACACTGGTGCGAATATGCTGGTGGTGTTGAACGACAACAATATGTCGATCTCACACAATGTCGGCGGGCTCGCCACTTATTTTGCCAAAATCTGGGCAAGTAAACTGTATACATCGGTACGCAGCAGCGGTAAGAAAGTTTTATCAAAAATTCCACCGGCTTTTCAATTAGCACAGCGTACCGAAGAGCATATGAAAGGCATGGTCGCGCCAGCCACTTTATTTGAAGAATTGGGCTTCAATTACATCGGCCCAATCGACGGCCACAACTTAACGGATTTAGTGCGTACGCTGAATAATTTACGCGATCTGGAAGGTCCGCAGTTGTTGCACATTATTACCACCAAGGGTAAAGGTTTTGCGCCAGCCGAAGCGGATCCCATCACTTATCACGCACTGTCAAAAATTGAAGCCACACCCAAAACAGTTCAACTGATTGACGACAAACCAAAAGCAAAAAAATACCAAGATATTTTTGGCGATTGGTTGTGTGACATGGCCGTCGCCGATAAAAAATTGATCGGCATTACACCCGCCATGAGTGAAGGCTCTGGCATGGTTACTTTTAGCGAACGCTTTCCTGATCGTTTTCACGATGTGGCAATTGCTGAACAACACGCCGTTACACTCGCCGCCGGTTTAGCCTGCGACGGCATGAAGCCTGTTGTGGCCATTTATTCCACTTTTTTACAACGCGCTTACGATCAATTGATCCACGATGTTGCACTGCAAGAACTGGATGTGTTGTTTGCAATTGATCGCGCTGGTTTAGTCGGCGAAGACGGAGCAACCCACGCCGGCAGTTTTGATTTGAGCTATTTGCGCTGTATTCCCAACATCGTAGTGATGGCACCTTCCGATGAAAACGAATGCAGACAAATGCTCTACACCGGCTATCAACACCAAGGCACTGCTGCGGTGCGCTATCCGCGCGGCACGGGAATTAACGCCGTGGTTGCGCGTGAAATGACGGCACTACCAATAGGCAAAGGCGTGATGAAACGCGAAGGGCAACGCGTTGCCATTCTTAGCTTTGGCACATTACTGCAACGCGCACTGGTTGCCGCAGAGACGCTCAATGCCAGTGTTGCCGATATGCGTTTTGTTAAGCCTATCGACGAGCAACTGATTCTACAGTTGACTTCAAAGCACGACTTATTAGTGACACTCGAAGAAAATACCGTGATGGGTGGCGCAGGTGCAGCAGTCAATGAATTTCTTGCAGCGCAAGGTATCGTAATGCCGATTATCAATCTCGGCTTACCGGATACCTTTTTACATCACGGCAAGCACAGTGATTTGTTGGATGATTGCGGTCTTTCTTCACAGGCCATTGCACAAACGATTGAACAGCGTTTGCAGAAACTAGCAAAGAATAGTCATCAATTAATCGCTTGAAGAAATACCGTATCCTGCGTATCTGTAGCCTGCTGTTTTAGAGCGCGCTTCATTTTTTGATACACAGATTCTGAAGCTGTATCGCCCACTAAATTATGAAAACTCATTGGGTCAGCCTGCACATCGTACAACTCTTCTGCGGGTGCGCGATGACCAAAGCACAAAGCCTGCTCGCGATTCAATTTCTTTTCGCGAAAAGCTTGCAGCAAAGCTTTCCCCATCGGCTGCGCTTCCAAAATACAACGATTAGCATTCTTCGCAAAATTACTGATATAAAGATAACGCTCTGTACGAATAGCTCGGCGATTCAACACAAACCCATGATCCCACTGCTCGGCAAAAATTTTCTGACGAAATGCAGCATCGGGCTTTTGAAATAAACGAGAAAAAGATTCACCTTGCATCGTTGTCGCCTTGGGCAGACCTGCCAAATCCAATACAGTGGGCATTACATCTATCGCGCTCACCAAGGATGCCGTTTTTAATCCCGCTTTAATTTTGGGGCCAGCAATAATCAAGGGCGTTTTTATACCCGCATCGTAGAGTGTGGTTTTAGCTCGCGGCATTGGTGCGCCGTTATCAGAAAGAAAAATAATATAGGTATTGTCTAATAAGTTTTGTGTGCGCAATTCTGCAACCACCTTGCCCACATAATTATCCAGCCGACTAATTTCTGTGTAGTACTGCGCAATCGTGTAGCGTGCTTCAGGGCTGTCGTAAAACACCGGCAACATCACGGCGTCTTTGGGTTGATACGAACTATCTGGCGGCAAAGGCGAATACGGCACATGCGGATCACGGCTCGCCAACCAAAAGAAAAATGGTTTATCTTTTGGTCTGCTGCGTAATGCATCAATCCAACCTTCACCACCACTCTCTCCCGGCGGGTCTTTCACCACATCAAATTGTGGAGCAACCAATCCACCGTTGTGCCATTTACCAATCGCTGCGGTGTAATAGCCTGCCTCACGCAAGTACGAAGAAATTAATCGTTGATTTTCTGGCACAACATCATTCAGTTTTGGTGCGCCCGTGCTGTGTGGGTAGCGCCCCGTTAACAAACTCGCACGGCTCGCACTGCAAGACGATGTCGCCAAAAACGCGCGATCAAACTGCATGCCATTACGCGCCAATTGGTCGATATTGGGTGAACGAATAACGGGATGACCAAAGGTGCCCAAATCATTTGCACCCAAATCATCGGCGACAATCACGACAAAATTAGGCTGCTGCGGTGCTGCCGCATACGAAACTGTGGCCAGCAACATCAAAACCAGCAGCACGACGCTACGCACCGCGCCATACATCATTTCGCGTCCTGCACAAACTGTTTTTGATGGCGAGCAAGAATTTCCTCGCCAGATGGCACAGCACACACTTCAGTGTTGCGTCCCGATAGAAACGGCATGGCAAACACCTGTTCAAACCATTCGGAGTACGCATTGAAATGGCTCTGAAAGGCGTGCTGTTTAGGGTAGGCACTTTTTTTCATGCACGCACCACACATCGCGGTGAGGTATTTGCCTTCTACTGCTTGCTGGCGAATCGTTTGATAAGTGTCATTGCGCCAGATAGTTGCACCTGAATGCTCATCCAAATGCCCAATCCAATTTTTGCTTTCGGTAAAACAACAGGTTTTCACTCGACCATCAAACGATGCATGAAATGTTTTAAATGGCTCCAAACAAGGCGAACCTTGATGCTCAAAAAATTCTTTGTCGTCAACAGATAATACATGGCGATCTTTCATCGTACGATCACCAGTTACCGCCGCTTTCTTTTCTTCACGCTTCTCAACAGAAGTTGCTACAGATTTCAACTGCGCCACTGGAATTTTTTCTTCCAATATCTGACGAAATAATGCCTCGCGCTCTTCATCAGGCATCGCGTCAAATGCGCGCTCATAATTTAAGGCGTGTTTTTGAGTGGCCTCGTAAGGCGCACTCGCTAAACGCACGCCTGCGGCATCAGCAATTGCTTTCGCCTCTCGCACAAGAAGTGCTTCGCGATCTGGATGCATATGCGATTCATGATGACGCAACTCCACCAATCTCTTTCCGTAAAGCCGTAACGGTTTTACATGGATCACATCCGCACCAGCATCAGCCATCAAGCGCACAAAGTCTGGTAAGCGTTCAATATGATGCTGAAACGCCAAGCTATTAATTTCTATGCGCGGATATTGACTGTTCGCATCGCGCTTTGCTTGTGCCAAGCGACGAATGCCATTGAGAACGCGCTCAAAATCACCGCCAATATACACATTCTCGTATTCTTCTGCTGTGACGCCGGAAAAACTGATCGACACGCGATGCACATGACCTTGCACCAGCGACGCACACAAGGCATCGTCCAAATGCATGCCATTGGTAAAAAAATCAATTAATGCTTCGTAATGCGATAGGTAAAACAAAAGCTCTTTGTACTGCGGATGAATCGTCGGCTCACCATAGCCACTGGCATGTATTACCAGTGCGTGTTTGAGGATTTCATCCAGTGGTTCTGTTGCTGTTTCATAGGCGATAACACCGCGGTCTTCGCGCTTCAGTGCAAAAAAGCGATCGGTATTCAGTGCGGAAAAAGTGGGGCACATGGCGCACTGCAAGTCGCAAATATTGCTGACTTCGATAAAGACTTCCAGCGGCCAATCGGGGAAAGACTCTCCGCGCGCAAAGCGCAAAAAAGAGTCAACCGTTTGTTGTTTTTGAGCAAGGAATTGTGGCTGTGCACCACTCATCCCAAAACTTCTTCACGAATTGCGCTATGCAATGCTGGTTCTAAACGCGGACCGTAATCACTCACCACTTGCGCAGCAGCGCGGCTGGCTAAATTACCCGCTTCCAACCACGAATAACCGTGCGTGATGGCATACAAAAACGCACCGGCAAACATATCGCCCGCACCGTTGCTGTCGATGGCTTTCACAGCGTGTGGCGCGATAGTGTGCTGTGTATTGCCATCAAATACTAACGCGCCGCGTGAACCGCAAGTAATAGCAAAAGACTTGCAATATTTTTTCAAGGCTTCTGCCGCAGCAGCAGTATCAGCGCATCCCGTAAAACCGCGCGCTTCGTCTTCATTACAAAACAATAAATCGACGCTATTGCCGATCATTTCGCGCAAGCCATCACCAAAAAACTCCACCATACCCGGATCAGAAAGTGACAACGCTGTTTTTACTCTGTGCTGCTCTGCCAATTCACGCAACTGAATCGCTGCTGCGCGACCAGTCGGCGAAGTGACGAGATAACCTTCCATGTAAATGTATTGCGCTTGTGAAATAGCTGCAGCATTGAGTGCTTGGCTGCACAGTGTTTCGCTAATACCTAAATGCGTCAGCATCGTGCGTTCCGCATCCGGTGTAATCAACACCAAGCATTTGCCCGTTTCACCGCTGGCAGATGGCTCAATACCATTGCACGCCACACCGGCAGCTTGCATATCGTGATGATAAAAATTGCCGTTGTCGTCATTCGCCACTTTGCAGGAATAAAAAGTTTTCGCGCCGAAATAACTGGCCGCGATGATGGAGTTCGCCGCACTGCCACCACTGCGCTTGGTGTGGATGGTGTGCTGCGCCAAATACTGCATCACCGCTTGTTGTTTTTCAGCATCCACCAAAGTCATGTGACCTTTGGTGATACCCAGTTGTGCCAAATCGTGATCGCTGACTTCGATTTCTGTATCGACCAAAGCCGCACCAATACCGTAAATATGGTAACTCATTGAATTCTCGTTAAATGTTTTTGTGAGCGCGGCATTATCCCTCACAAAAGCCTTGCCTGTAATGCATCGCTGCGTACACTGGCGCGATGCCAAATAAACGCCCCTCTCCCGCTCAAAAATCTCGCCGCCAACGTACCGCACGCCGACAGCGTCGCTGGTGGGTTTCACTGCTGATTTTCGCTGCCAAATGTGCGGCCGTTTTGATTCCTTTGGTGTTGATTGCCAGCATCTATGTCGATTCGCTGGTTCGCCATAAGTTTGAAGGGCGTAAGTGGACTATCCCCGCCAAGGTGTACGCTAAGCCACTGGAGCTGTATCCGGGGCAGCCTTTTACCGCCAAAGGCATGACCGATGCGCTAACACTCTTAGGCTATCGATCTGCTTCGGCTGCCGGTTCTGCAGGGCTGTATCACTTAGCCGGCAATACCGTCGAGCTACACACACGCGGCTTCGCTTTTGCCGATCAACCCGAGCCCTCTCGCTGGGTAAAGCTGGGCTTTAACGGCAATGGCATAGACCACATCAGCGACAACCAAGGCAGAGCACTCCCTCTACTGCGCCTTGAGCCACTGATGATCGGCAGTTTGTACTCCGGCAAACACGACGACCGTTTGCTCATCAAAATTGAAGATATGCCGCCGGTGATGCTGGCAGGCTTGGTCGCCACGGAAGACCGCTATTTCATGGATCACCACGGCATCTCTCTGCGCGGTATCGCGCGCGCTATGTGGATCAACATCAGCGCTGGCGGCCTCGTGCAAGGCGGCAGCACCATCACTCAGCAACTAGTAAAAAACTTCTACCTCAACTCCGAGCGCACACTGTCGCGCAAAATTTTGGAAGTGTGGATGTCGGTGCTGCTGGAAGTGCATTACAGCAAGCGAGAGATTCTGGAAACCTACATCAACGAGGTGTATTTCGGGCAGGAAGGCGGCCGCTCCATCAACGGCTTTGGCTTGGCAAGCCAGCAGTTCTTTCGCCAACCGCTCAACGAACTGAAACTGCATCAAATGGCACTGTTGATCGGCATGGTCAAAGGTCCGTCCTACTACAACCCGTGGCGCAACTCTGAGCGCGCAACAGACAGACGGCGCGTGGTACTCAGCACTATGTTGGAACAGGGCGTTATCAGCCAAGCGGAGTTTGACTGGGCAAACGCGCAGCCATTGGGCGTGGGTGAAGGCAGCCAAGCACGCATCGGTGTTTATCCGGCTTTCTTGGAACTGGTGCGCCGTCAGCTCAATACGGAATACAAAGACGAAGACTTGCTCACCGAAGGGCTCAAGATTTTTACCACCATCGACCCGCAAGTGCAGTGGCTGGCGGAGCAATCGCTCGAAAACGGCATTAAAAAGCTGGGGCAGTCTTATAAATCCTTGGCAGATGTTAAAAACACACCGCAAGGCGCCGTCGTCGTCACCAATCCCGCTAACGGTGAAGTGCTCGCCCTTGTCGGCGACCGCAATCCCAAGTTTTATGGCTACAACCGCGCCATTGACACCAATCGTCCTGTCGGTTCACTGCTCAAACCTTTTATCTTTTTATCGGCACTAGAGAGTGGCAAATATTCACTGGCAACACAGGTGGATGATTCCCCGCTGCGCTGGCGCAATGCCAATGGCACATGGTGGCAGCCTCAAAATTACGATGGCAAATCGCACGGTCGTGTTTCGCTAGTGGATGCCCTCGCCCACTCCTACAACTTGGCTACCGCGCGCGTTGGTCTGCAAGTCGGCGTTAAGCCCTTGATCGAAATGATTCGCCGCGCCGGTGTGCAAGCCAAACTGGATCCTGTGCCATCGCTGCTGCTCGGCGCTGGCGGGATGTCCCCGCTGGAAGTGGCGCAGCTGTACCAGATGCTTGCAGCCGACGGCTTTACCCTGCCGGTACGCACCATTCGTGATGTCTACACCGCCGAAGGCAAACCCATCAAACGCTACGGCTTGGAGATGGAGCAGTCCGTTGATCCCGCTTACGCACAAGAAATTGCTTGGGCAATGCAAGCGGTACTAAGAGAAGGTACGGCGCGAGCAGCCTATGCTCGCCTACCGTTTGGCCTCAATATCGCCGGTAAAACGGGTACCACTGACAATCAGCGCGACAGCTGGTTCGCAGGCTTCTCCGCCAACTACAACACCGTGGTATGGGTCGGTCGCGATGACAACCAAAAAATGCCGCTCACCGGCGCCACCGGCGCGCTGCCTATTTGGATCAATTTGATGGCAGCGCTACCCAATCAATCACTGCCCAATCCTTCGCACCGCAATATCACATGGCAGTGGATCGACGAGGCCACCGGCAATCGCACCGACGAAGGCTGTGGTAGCGCGCGTCGTATGCCCATCGACCAACGCTCGCCGCAACCTAGCTATGTACCCTGTCGTGGTCGCGCACCGGTAGTAAACTTACTCAATCAATTCATCGGACAATAAAAAATGAAAAAGCCTTTCCAACGCTCGTGGTTATTGTGTTGTTTTGCGTCGAGCGCTCTTCTGCTCAACGGTTGCGCCATGGAACCGTATGGCACAGAAACACAAGCCCCGATTGAAGACATCAATCAGCCCGCATCCTCGCCCGCACACAGTCACACAATGCACTCAAACACGCAGGCAAACGACACTGGAGCTCCAGCTGCAACAGATGATGCCCAACCGCAGCCCATCAAAAACCCTGCCGCCGCCAATCTATTGAATGAAGCGGCGCAAGCGCGAGCACAAGGGGATTACGCCCGCGCACAAACGCTAGCTGAACGCGCACAAGCCTTAGCACCACAGGAAGCACGCGCCTACCTCGAACTCTCGCGCATTTATTCGCAGCGCGGCGACAGCACTCATGCGCGCCAAATGGCAACGCGTGGTTTGTCTGTGGTACGCGATGATCCAGCCACCGAGCGCGATCTACAGCAAATGCGCATGCAATAACGCGGCACATGTTTTGCCACGAATGAAACGCCTACTGCCCTTTGTAGGATGCTGTGCGCTGATTTTTTTTATCAGCACCGTCGCTCTAACGCTGTTGTTGCGTTTCCTACCGCCACTCACCTCTGGCGTGATGATGGAACGCCGTGTGCAATCGTGGTTTTCTGATCAACCCTACCAACGCCGCTATCAATGGGTTCCGCTCGAAAAAATTACACCGGCGTTAGGTGTTGCTGTTGTCGCAGCAGAAGATCAGTTGTTTGCCGAACACGATGGCTTTGATTGGAACGCGATAGAAAAAGCGGCGGTTTACAATCAAACGCACAAAAAAACGCGCGGCGCATCCACCATCTCACAACAAACCGCCAAAAATCTTTTTTTGTGGACGGGGCGCAACTGGATACGCAAAGGCATGGAAGTGTATTTCACGCTCTTGATTGAATTGCTATGGCCGAAAGAGCGCATTCTTGAAGTATATTTAAACATTATCGAATTAGGCGACGGCATTTACGGCGCTGAAGCAGCATCGCAGATTTTTTTCAAAAAAAGCGCCCAAAAAATATCTTCGAATGAAGCCGCCCTGCTCGCCGTCGTGCTGCCCAACCCACGCCGTTTTCAAGCAGATAAACCCAGCAGCTACCTACGCGGCAGACAGCGCTGGATACTACGCAACATGCAACAACTCGGCGGAAAAAGTTACATCAACACCTTGCCAGAATAATTTTTTCTCACATCAATAGGAGAGTTTCATGAAAATCAGCATCTGTTTGCCCTACATGAAAAAATCCATCACACGACGCACGATACTTGATTGGTGCGCACACATCGAACAAGGTCCTTTTCACAGCTTGTCTTGCGGCGAACGCATCACCGGCTACACCTTAGAAATGCGCAACACACTGGCCTTTGCCGCCGCAGTGACTGAGCGCGTGCGCATTGTGCCTTCACTGTATGTATTGCCTATGCACTCGCCTGTGTGGGCAGCGAAAGAAATCGCCACGCTTGATTTGCTCTCCAATGGTCGCGTCACCGTAACGGTTGGTGTCGGCGGGCGCGAAGTGGATTACCGCGCGGTCGGCGCTGATTTTTCTCGTCGTCACCAACGCCAAGACGAACACATAGCAGTGATGAAAGATATCTGGGCAGGCAAGCCGCCGTTTGCAGGCGCAGATCCCGTTGGCCCTACCCCTGTGCAAGCCGGTGGCCCACCGCTGTTAGCTGGCGTGATGGGGCCGAAAGCCATGGCACGTGCTGCGCACTGGGCAGACGGCGTGTATTCCTTTTCGATGGGTGGTTCTGCAGCAGAAACTGCAGGCTTTTTTAAGATGGCGGAAAGTGCGTGGCAAAACGCAGGCCGCGAACATGCACCGCAAAAAGTTGGTGGCTTCTGGTACTGCTTGGCCGACGATGCCGAAGAAAAAATGAAAAGCTATGTCTACGACTACTTAGCAATTCTGGGCGACAACATCGCCCGCCCCGTTGCCAACAGCATGAAAAACTTCGACAAACACCGCATCAAAGACACGCTGGCAGAAATGGCGGCTACGGGCTGCGAAGAAGTTTTTCTCTGCTCTGCCACCGATGAATTGAGCGAGCTAGATCGCCTGCTCGATATTCTCTAGTATTCAGTACTATGACGCGCCAACCACAGACAGCAGAAGAACTCGTTCGCAACGGGCAATGGCACGAAGCGATTGAGCTGCTGTCTGCACAGAATCGCGCACAAGCCGATGCCGCCATCGAAAAGCAATTGATTGATCTGCGCGCGCAGGGGTTCGCACACAGCACTTGGCCACCATCCACAACAGCTTGGCCTCCCACCACAAAAAATATCGCTTTTGACAACAATGTCGGCGGCATCCCTGAAATCTCGATGTCGCAACTGGATGCAGAAAAACTAGCTGCTGGTGTGATGCAGCACGGCGCATTGTTGGTGCGCGATTTAGTGCCAAAACCATGCTTGCCACTTTGCGCGATGACATCGAAAACGCCGTTGAACTGCGCAATCGTCGCGCCGCCGGTGAAACCATCGACAAAAACAATCCCTACTACTCGCCGTCTGAATTTCTCAACGCCCATCACAAATTGGGCGTGGGAAGAAAATTTATCGCAGAAACGGGCGGTGTGTGGGCAGCGGATTCACCACGCGGTTTGTTTGATGTGATGGAGATGTATCGCTCACTTGGCTTGAAAAACCTTTTAGCGGATTTTTTTGGCGAAGCGCCGTGTGTCTCCGTCAAAAAATGGGTATTACGCCGCGTAGACCCCATCGCAGGCGAAGCGGATTGGCATCAAGACGGTGCTTTCATGGGCAAAGAAGTGCGCAGCATGAATTTGTGGATTGCACTCAGCGATTGCGGCGGCGATTCCATCAACCCCGGCATCGATATCGTGCCGCGCCGCTTTGACGACATCGTACAAACCGGCACCGATGGCGCGCGTTTTGAATGGACGGTCGGTGCGCCTTATGTAGAAAAAAACTTTAGCGACACGCCTTGGGTGCGCCCTGCCTTCAAAGCGGGCGATGCATTATTTTTTGATCACATGAATTTGCATCGCACAGCGTGGTCGCCAACCATTACAGGCAGACGCTACGCGATTGAGTGCTGGTTTTTTTCTGCCAGTGCCAGTGCGCACAATCAAATTCCTATGTTGTTCTAAAAACTTATACAAAAAATAAGTAGTACGGCTGCATAATGATTCATGACACACCTAAATTTTCATTGCGTATTTTCTTATCAAGAAACACGCGCGCTGCCAGTGGCCTCACCCATACGGACTCCCCCTCCTGCAAAGCCAATTGACGAAAACGATCACGCGACAATTCAGCTTCAATTTCTTCTGAATCATCTTCGCGATGCAACGCCAAACGCACCACAGAACCGATCATGTTGATGCGCGCCACCGTCACAGGAAAAGCAGCGTTGTTGCCAGGCTCGCGCTGTATTTCGATATCGTGTGGCCGCACATACGCAGTGGCATGCGCATCTTCAACATGACGATGTTCTTCTACCTCCACATCAGCGGCACCGATACGAGCAAAACCGTCACGCACACGACTATGAAACACATTCACATTGCCAATAAATTGATAAACAAAGGGCGATGCAGGTTCATCATAAATTTGTTCCGGCTTGCCAATTTGCTCCACCTTACCTTTATTCATCACAACAATGCGATCTGCCACTTCCAACGCTTCTTCTTGATCGTGTGTCACAAAAACACTGGTGATATGCAGCTCGTCGTGCAATCGCCGCAACCATCTTCGCAACTCTTTGCGCACATTGGCATCCAGCGCACCAAAAGGCTCATCAAGCAATAAAACTTTCGGTTCAACCGCCAATGCTCGCGCCAAAGCAATCCGCTGACGCTGGCCACCAGATAATTGAGGTGGATAACGATCCGCCAACCAATCCAATTGCACCAATTGCAGCAACTCATGAACACGGCGACGAATTTCTGCTTCGACAGGACGCGTTTTTTTCGGACGCACACGCAAACCAAACGCAACATTTTCAAACACCGTCATGTGACGAAACAGCGCATAATGTTGAAACACGAACCCAACTTGTCGTTCACGCACATGCGTATCCGTGGTGTCTGCACCGTGAAAATGAATACTGCCATCATTGGGTGTTTCCATGCCGGCAATAATGCGCAGCAGTGAAGTTTTACCGCAGCCTGATGGCCCCAGTAACGCAACCAATTCACCAGTAGGCACATCCAGCGACACATTATCCAACGCCCTAAAATCACCAAACCGTTTGGTGACATTGCGAATTTCTATACTCATAACGACCTCACTCTTTTAATTCTTGCTGTGACAACACACTGTTTTGTTGCACTTTCCATTCAACAAAAGTTTTCAACACCAGCGTAACTAAAGCCAACATTGCCAATACAGATGCACACGCAAAAGCAGCGACATGGTTGTACTCGTTGTAGAGCACTTCCACATGCAGGGGCAGCGTGTTGGTAACGCCTCGAATATGACCGGACACCACCGACACAGCACCGAATTCACCCATTGCGCGCGCGTTCGACAAAATCACGCCGTACAACAAACCCCATTTAATGTTGGGCAGGGTGACACGCCAAAACATTTGCCAACCGGATGCACCCAATACAATCGCCGCTTCTTCTTCATCTTTTCCCTGCGCTTGCATCAGCGGAATTAGCTCTCGGGCGACAAAAGGAAATGTCACAAACAGTGTCGCCAGTACAATGCCAGGCACTGCAAAAATCACTTTCAAATCTCGATCAGACAGCCACTCACCCAACAAACCCTGCAAACCAAACACCAAAACATAGATCAAACCAGCAATGACCGGCGACACCGCAAACGGCAAATCAATCAGCGTGAGCAAAATACTTTTGCCGCGAAAATCAAACCGTGCAATCACCCACGCCGCCGCCACACCAAAAACCAAATTGAGCGGCACAGAAATAACCGCCGCAAGCAGCGTTAAACGAATGGCAGCCCACGCATTCTCATCTTCAAATGCTGCCAAATATGTAAGCCAACCTTTGTTTAAGGCTTCAGTAAAAATAGAGACCAACGGCAGCAGCAGAAACAGCGCCAGCCAAAACAATGCAATACCAATTAACAAACGGCGCAGCCAAGGTGCTTCTGTCGTCGCGATACTTTTACGATTATTTGTGAGCATGACGATGACTACTCCACCATTGCAATAAATTAATAATCAGCAGCAGTGCAAACGAAATCAGCAACATCACACTGGCAATCGCCGTGGCGTGGCTGTACTCGTACTGCTCCAACTTAGTGATAATCAACAGCGGCGTGATCTCTGAAACCAACGGAATATTGCCGGCAATAAAAATCACAGAGCCGTACTCGCCCACTGCGCGCGCAAACGCCAACGCAAACCCGGTCAGTAACGCAGGGGTCAGTGCTGGCACCAGAATGCGTGCGAATGTCTGCCAACGAGAAGCGCCCAAACTGGCCGCGGCCTCCTCCACTTCGCCTTCCAAATCTTCCAACACAGGCTGCACCGTGCGCACGACAAACGGCAGGCCGATAAATGTCAGTGCCACCACGATACCCAGCGGCGTATAAGCCACTTTGATGCCATAGGGCTCTAACAGCGAACCGACCCAACCATTGCTGGCATACAACGCGGATAAAGTAATACCCGCAACCGCCGTTGGCAGTGCAAAGGGCAAATCCACCAAGGCATCCACCACTTTCTTCCCCGCAAACTGGTAGCGCACTAACACCCAAGCCACGATCAAACCGAAAAAAACATTGAGCAAAGCGCCAATCAGCGATGCACCAAAAGACAATCGATATGAGGCCAACACGCGCGGCGCCGTTACCACTTCCCAAAATTCGCCCCAGCTCAGTTCAAATGTTTTGATGAATGCCGCCGACAGCGGAATCAATACAATCAAGCTGAGCCAGAACACCGTGTAGCCGAGTGCCGGACCGAAGCCAGGCAACACGGATGTCGATCGCAACAGTTTCATAACAGACTCTCAAAGCACACGATTACTTGCCGTAGATTTGGTCAAAGGTGCCGCCATCACTGAAGTGATCTTTCTGCGCTTTCTGCCAGCCGCCAAACACGCTATCAATGGTAAATAACTCGAGATTCGGAAACTGCGCGGCGTACTTGGCGGCCACGGCTTTGTCGCTTGGGCGGTAGTAATTCTTCGCCGCTATTTCCTGACCTTCCGGTGAATACAGGTATTCCAAATAAGCCTTCGCCACCTCGGCCGTGCCGTGCTTGTTGGCAAACTTATCGACTACCGTCACGGGTGGTTCAGCGAGAATGGAATAGCTCGGCACAACGATTTCAATTTTGTCCGGCCCTTGCTCTTTTAACGCTAGGAATGCCTCATTTTCCCAAGTCAGCAATACATCGCCCACACCGCGTTCAAGAAAGGTGGTCGTTGCACCACGCGCGCCGGAATCCAACACGGAAACATTTCTGTACAGTTTTCTCACAAAATCTTTCGCTGCCGCAGCATCATTGTTGTTGTGCTTTAGCGCATAACCCCAAGCAGCCAAATAGTTATAGCGCGCACCACCCGATGTTTTCGGATTGGGTGTCACCACACCAACCCCTGGTTTCACAACATCATTCCAATCGTGAATATTTTTGGGATTGCCTTTGCGCACCACAAACACCATGGTGGAAAGATACGGCGCGCTGTTGTTCGCCAAGCGCGACTGCCAATCTTTGGGAATCAACTTGGCTTTTTCGTGCAACTGATCGACATCGTAAGACAGTGCCTGCGTCACCACATCACCTTCCAAACCGTCGATCACCGCACGAACCTGCTTGCCACCACCGCCGTGTGATTGATTGATCGTCACCGTGTCGCCGGTTTTTTCTTTCCAGTATTTACCGAATGCCTTGTTGTACTCGACATACAGCTCGCGCGTTGGGTCGTAAGACACATTGAGCAGAGTAATGTCTTTTGCCAAGGCACTCGTAGTCAGTAATCCTGCCGTAAAAACAACCAACAGGTTTTTTAATGTGAATGAAGTTTTCATGACTGTATTCCTCTTTTTAGAAAATAAGTTTTAAAAAATGGTTTGGATAAACGAATTTCAGAATGAAACTTGAACGCGCCCTAACAACACGCGCTCAGCATCACGATCTTGTGGATTGAGTGATGTGCCACCACCACCCCAATCAAATGCGGTGTTTTCGTAATCCAATGAAACGCGCAAATTGTTGTTGGGATACCAATTCACACCCACGCCCCAGTTATCCGCACCCTGAACAGAACGCGTGGCTTGTGCGAAAGAATCTGTTCCGCCCAACACACCCG